>JAZLBB010000065.1:0-1411 GCA_045613465.1 Candidatus Egerieisoma sp. | reverse complement strand
TGATTATTTCTCAGTACTATTGCATGAAGAGAAGTGTACTTTAAATTGCTCTTTTGGTTTTTAGTTCTTAACTTTGTCCAAAACTATACCTACCGTTATGGATTTAACTAAATTTGATGATATAAGGCCGTATAACGATTCAGAGGTACGTCCGGCTTTGGAGAGAATTGTTGCTAACCCTCTGTTGGCCAATATTTCACAATATCTGTTCCCAGGACAAGATGTAAATATTTTCAAGCAGTTGCTGCTTAGCTGCTATACAAAAGAAGATTTTCAGGTTAAGGTGATGTCGCAGATTGTAGCCAAAATTCTGCAGGCAACAGCAAAAGAGGTTACTTTTAGCGGATTGGAGCATTTTAAAGGAGGCAAAAAGCATCTTATTGTCTCAAATCATAGAGATATTGTACTTGATTCTGCCATTATTCAGCTTCTGTTGTTCAAACATGGAGTTGAAACTACCGAAATTGCAGTTGGAGATAATCTTATAACATCTTCATTTATAGAGGATATTACAAGGTCCAATAAGATGATTAAGGTGATTAGAAGTACAAATCCAAGAGAGGTTTATACCACTTCAAAGGTGCTTTCTGAGTACATAAGATACAACGTTTCCAATGATAAGAGTTCTGTGTGGATTGCACAGAGAAATGGTCGTACAAAAGATGGTATTGATGTTACAGAGCAGGGATTGCTTAAGATGTTTGATATGAGTGGAAGCGGAGATTTTGTTAAGGATTTTGCAGAATTGTCAATATTGCCAACCTCCATTTCTTATGAGTTTGAACCTTGTGATGTGCAGAAAGCTGTTGAAATGTATATTAGCAAGAGACAGAAATATGTAAAGGCAGAGGGTGAGGATCTTAAGAGTATACTTACAGGTATTATGCAACCTAAGGGCAATATTCATATTGCTTTCAATGAGCCTATTACTATTGATGAGATTAAAGAGGCTTCACAGCTTGACAAGAACGAGAAATTTAAGGCTGTATGTACTGCTATGGATAAGAGAATTGTGACAGAGTACAAATTGTGGGGCAACAACTATATTGCATATGATATGCTTAATTCAACTGATGAGTATTCAGACAAATATACTACCGAGCAAAAAGCTGTTTTTGAGGCATATATGGCTAAGCAACTTTCTCAGGTGCAGTTACCTGATGTAGATATGGAGGAATTGAAGGGAATATTCCTTTCTATCTACGCAAACCCTGTGTGTTCTTCCCGACAGTAAAAAGAAATTGATACAAAAAAGAAGAGGTGGCCGATTTGATATGAACCCCAAAAGTTAGACAAAAACTTTTGGGGTTTTGTTATGTTAAAAAAGAGAAAGAAACACGGCTATGCAGAACGATTGAAGTATATGCATATGCTTGAGAAGGGATGTAGTATTAATTATATCCATGTTCAT
>JAZLBB010000064.1:0-42386 GCA_045613465.1 Candidatus Egerieisoma sp. | reverse complement strand
CAGAACGACATGGCTACGATCCGACTTGTTTGCCCATGTCTGCTTTTGTGCGGCCATGGGAGGGGATCATTGGTCAGCAGAAGCAGCGGCGCAACGCTGATCATAATTATATTTGTTAAACCATTCTTCAATGTAACCCATCCATTCACCTTTATCTCTTCCATCAGTTGATGATTCAAGTCGATGAATGCACTCTTCCCTTGGTGTATCAATGAATATATCTCTGGCTCCAAGCTCCTTGATTAGCCTCTCTCTTTCGCCCTGAAGAGGATAACCGCCTATTATATAACAGTTGTTCCATTTGCCAAGCCTATACTTAACGCTGTTTAGCAGTTCATCCCTGAGCCTAAAAACGATACCTTTTAGCCTTGGCGGCTTCTGATACATATTTAGTCCGCTCACACATTGCCAAATGCGATCAATATCTATTATCAGATCACCTTCCTGCATGTTCTCAGCCACATATGTGCTCTTACCGCTGCATGGTGCTCCATATACCAAGAACACTTGACGACCTGCATATCCAAGCTTGTTGTGAATAAAGTTATGGCATCTATGATGCACTAACATGATGTTATCTGGATTCAAAGAGATGTTAACATCCATAACATTATCTTCATCCAGTTCAATCTTATGATGGCCTATAATGTCATAAGCTCTTGTTATTGGCTTATTACAGTATTCACATATTGTCTGCCCCTTATCATCAAGTCTCTCAAGCTTTATTCTGGTAAGAAGCTTGCGCCACTCTGGCGATACATAAAAGCTTTGCCTGTCTCTGAACATATCAACACCTGCTGCCTTTTGAAGCTTCTAAGGTTCCATTAAAGGATCCCTTAAAGCTGCTGCCCTTTGAGCTTCATAACATCCACCTGCTGCCTAAAGGATTCCTTAAGGCCCCGGAATTCAACCGGCCTTATGATTTCCATGCCGAAGCTTTGCGCCTCCAGAATCACTCAGGGAATGATTCCTATTATTGTTGCAGGAAGATAATGCATCATTGATCTTGTAAGCTTTCTCACGCTCTTTCATGTTCTCCTGCTTCCTGATCTCAAAGTCTGCCCATTTGCTGCAGCTTAACTTACATCTCACAGTTCTTTCCCTGCATCCGTTGCATGGTGCTTTGACCGGACTTATAAAGAAATTGCTCCATGAATTCATAGGTCCTTAAGTACTTCCTTCCATGTCTTTGGTCCACAAATGCCATCAATAACAAGTTTATTTTTCTTCTGAAAATACCTGCATGAATCCTCTGTGTTCTGGTCAAATTCTCCTGTCACATTGATATATAAAAGAGCCTGAAGCATTCTTACGCCTTTACCCTTGGAACCAAGCCTGATTGTAGGAATCTGAATAGTTAACTTGGACATTTTATCTCCCCCGGCATTTTCTCCATCAACTGTATCATTTTTTGCAAGACTTGATTTTCTGTTGTTGCCTTCACATACAATTGCTGTATGTCCTTTTGTCTTTGAAATAAGGATATCTCCGATAAAAAGATTCATGTTAGAAGTAAATTCAAGCTTATCTTCAAATAATCCTGTGGCTATAAGGTAAAGAGCTTCATTCCCGGTATTAAAGTTGCCCGGATCTTTTCCAGAAGCTTCAATGACACACTCTCTCACCAAAGATGAGCAGCCACAGTTGCATTTCTTTGTTGTATTGATTCCCTGCACAATGATCTCATTTCTGGATCCTTGACTATATCCGATCATGGCATTATTGCATGCTGCCTTCATACGCTCACTAAGCCTCTCAGCAAGCACTGCATCCTTTGGCCTTAATACATACCATCCTTTTTTATGTATATAAAACTCCTGCATTGATACTTCTCCGGAATAATCAGGAGCGCTCTTCTGCTTCTGATCGCCTCCTTCATCTCCTGTGATGTTTCCTTTTGAATCAATCCTTGCGGATCCTATGATGATAACCACATCACGCTTGATGAATAATTCTCTTTCAGCCTTCCTTCTCTTTGTGAGTCCTGCAAGCTCTTTTCCCCCTGAATGGTTATACTTAAGCATTGCATCAGCAATCTGTGTGACAGTGCGCCCAGTAACAAGCTTATTAAGATTTCCCTGTCCGCAGTTATAAGTAAAGGATACAAGTGCATCAAACTGATTCTGATTAAGTTTCAGCTGATCCGCATACTTGTTTACATAATTTTCAAACTTCACAAGATCCTGCTCCAGATATCTGTCAGCCTGTGCCTGTGATATGATCATGTTCTGCTTTACATCAGGACCATAATGCCCATAGCCTATAGTAAAATATTTTTCTGTAGGAGTTGCCTTATAAGCTTCAAGTCTGCAGCCTTCAAATGATTTAATTAGATTGATTCCGTTCTGTGATATCTTCATATAGTTCCCTTCTGCTTACCATTCATCTGCTTCAAGTTTTCTTTCTTGGATCTCAATCTGTTTTTTCTTAAGATCCATTGTCTGTTTATCATCGTTATGCCAATCAGGATCATTATTTTTCAAAAGAAGGTGAATAGCTCCGGTATCTGGAAGCGCATACTTTTTAAATGTGTCCTTTATGATCTGCCCATCATTATCTCCCCCTGTGATCTCCCGGATCTTTGTCTCTTCATAGTAAAAACCATAAGCTTTCTGCTTCAGAAGTCCTTTTAGATCCTCACACATGGTTTTTTTGCCCTTCCTCAAGCATTCAACTAGCTCTGGATGATCTCTTTTATACTTTTCCCATGAAGTACTTCCAACACCAAGTTTCTTTGCAATCTGTCCTTCAGTCATGGTTTCATACATTTTTGGTATTTTTGAAAGATATGGTTCAATATGACTTTTATATTTATCCTTGCGCCCCATAACCAAGCCCCCCTTTTAGCATTTCATTTATTTCACTTATAAGGTTTTTATATGGGCAAAAGCTGCATTCCTTCATTACAGCCTTTGCCCATATTTTTCAGAAATAATATAAATCAATCCTCAAGCTCCGGAAGTCCTGCAAGTGATGTTGCAAGGCTTAAAACTGCTGCCAATGTTGATGCTGAAGCAACCATGATCCAGTTAACCTCTTCGATCACTACCGCTGTGCCGATTGTTGCAACAAATGTCTGAAAGAAAGTTTTCAATGCTCTGACACCTGCTGCCTTCCACCATCTTTTATTCATCACATACCTCCTGCCAGATCTGGCTGAATCAAATAATGTTCTTAATTTGATTTTTACATCATTGTTTAATTATTAACAGAGTGCACATGTGCACACATATTCATCTATGGTTCCATTTGCACATGTGCACACATATAGACATAAAAAAGATAAGCACCTGCTGCCAGATGCTTATCTTTATTAACCTTTATTCAATACTTTTCTTAATTTATCAGCTGTTTGGATCAGATCATCCCCGGAAGTAATCCCAACCCTATAACTCAATATGTATGTTGTAACTAATCCGTTTTGAATCTCTTCGCTTGATTGCGATTCAGTGAATTCTCTGGACTTTAATCTGTCGTAAATTTCTTCAAGCTTATCATCAGCTTCTTCAGAGCTGATATCCATCTTATTGCAGGAATCCATGATCTCTAATGCCTTTACGCCAAGATCATATGTATTGCTGTCCATATCACTAGGCTTTCCGCCGCATCCTATAAGAAAAACAGCCATCAATGCCGCTAAGGCAATTCTTACGTGTTTCATATGTACCTCCTAAAACACAAATTATAGCAACTTATAATAAATAACATATTTCACTTATTTACTCAACCCAGTAAGCAAATTCACAATGATCATCAATCAGCTCTCTTTTTGATTCATAAACATCTTCATCTGTGGTCTTATATGTGCAACTAAATCTTCAATCGTTATTGCTTTCATGTTCTGCCCCCTTATATGGTGCGTTCCACCATGATTTAGAAACCCTTAATTCTACATTCGATGAATGTGCCTCTACAAAACTTCCAAAGTCTCTTACCTCAAGTTCAGGGCATAAAACTAATTGCATCTGTCCATTAGTAGGGTTATCAGGTATTTCTAATACTGTTGGCACATGATGGTCTATTGCAAAATTCATTCTCCCTATCATGTCATCATCAAGATACCCTATCCATTTCTCATGATTCTCTTTTACAGCATTAGCGTCAATTAACCTCTGCATTGTTATCCTCGCTTTCCACTATTCTCTGAATCTTTTTTAAAGCATCTTGGCTGTTCATTTCTGTATAGAGAATAGTTTTAATATCCTCTAATACTGAGTTATCAGATAGTGCTTTGATTGCCATATCATAAGCAATCGCAAAAGGTTCTGTTTCTGAAATTATGCACATTACTCTGTTGTCTTTTAACTGTTTAATTGCTTCTTCTCTTGTCATTCCTTATCCTCACTTTCCTGTGGTCTTACAAGCGATAAATTAAAGTTGCTATGAATAAATTCAAGCGTTAATTCATGGTTTACTGCATTGCCAAGTTTGTCATATATCCAATACATATCATTTTGTGTAAAGTTAGTACCGAGATAATTGTTATAGCCACAAAGTAAAGAGTTTCTCCACTCGATATTCTTCTTTTTTGTGGCGTATGGTTCTCCCTTTGCAATCGGTCTTGAACACCATTCAAGCAACTTGCAAATAACGTCCTCTTTTGTTTCACAATTAGTTGCCGTGAAGTAAACATTTCCTCTGTCAGAGATAATCAACTCTCCACACGAATTTATATAACTTCCGTCAAAGTGTTTCATAACTTTAAAAATCTCGTCTATCATTCCTTATCCTCACTTTCCATCTTGCATCCACAATTCGGACAATAGTTGTAATTTACCCTATGAAATACTTTGCTATCTACTCCGCAATCACATTCAGAACACCAAAAATAACTGCCTAAACCACTTGGTAATAAATTATTTTGTTTACAATGTTCACTATGGCTTATCCAATGCCCTTTTCTTGGCTCTTGTGGTGTTACTGAGGGCAATTCATTAACCTCTGTCCATAAACCCACAACTGAAACACTTCTTCCGTCTGTTACACTAAATTTCAAGATTTTATTCAGTACCGCTTGTTTGTTTACACATTCATCAACTCCTAAATCATTCTTAGTAGTTGGCTCATACTCCAACTGATAGGCTTCGTCTGTTTCAAGACTGGCGATTGCATATTCTATCGCTTCAAGCTGAATTTTATCAATCGCTCTATCCTCTTTATCTTCATCGCTTACAATTGGTAAACTTAAAGCATATTTAATACCGCTTTTCATAAGTCGTAATTGTCTGATTACTTCTTTTCTCGATATATTACTCATGCTCTACCTCTCAAAATCCATGCAATAATTGACGGAAACCACATAATAAATATTGCTTTCCATTGTCTCTTAGAAATCCAAAGCACATCATCATCTTGCCTATAGTCTTTGTTGCTAAAAAAGGCTACTATATACAAAATCATGAAATATATAATTTCTATACAAACTATCCATTTACTCATGTTCTACCTCTTTTAACTTTTCCTCAATCCAGTCTTTCAGAATAATGATTGATTTTTTAAGTTCTTCATTTTCCTTGGATAACTTTTCATACTTCCTGATTAACAGAAACCAACTAAAAACCATCAACGCATAGGCAAATAAAAGTATTAAATATGCTGATAATTTAACTGTCATAATCCACCTCTTTACTCACAATCATCTTCCTCCACTTCCACCTTGCAATAACCTTTATATCCATGGCTCATACTTGATCTTAGTGTATTAGGATTCATTCCAATCCTTCTTGCCAGATTGATGCTGCTATCCTCAACAGCAAGAGGAAGCTCATATTCATCTCTGGTTACTATCATGTAAAGTATCTTTTTCATTTCTATCCCACCATACTGCTCATATATTTTTTAGTTCCTCTGTTGACATAAAGTGAAGTTTCAATATGCAGGATAATTCTATTAAACAATCCTCACATAATGTAATTTTTACTGAGCCTATTGTCAGATCTGAAAGATCTCTTCTGTGACGTTTGCAATAATCACAGTTATGTTTATCTGTTGAACCTCCTAAGCTTATTCCCATACTTATTTATGATCCTCCAAATCATTTAAAAAACTTCTTACAATATTCAGAGATTTTTGAATCTCATCAGTCATCTCCTGAAACTGTTTAAATATGTTTTCATGGATATTTAACTTTCAGTGTGGTTTCAAGAAAACCAACCACAGGACTTTAGTTAAATGAAGTGGTGTGGTTGGCTATCTAAATCTTAGTTTAATTATGGCTTCGGTAATGGCATCCATTTGATAACGCATCTGTCAACTCTGAATCCTTCCATTGTTGGTTCACCGAAATACTTTTGAGAGTTGTACATATCAAAATATTCAGCATAGCTTCTATTACCATCTGATACAAGGAATAAACCATTTGAAGCAATATATTCATCCTTGTTAGGTAATCTGTCATTAACAGATATCCATCCATATGGATGAATTACTGATTCAGCGGAAAATGTAGGAACCGAAGGTAATGTACACCATGCTCTTATGTGTCCGTGTTCCTCACTATCCCAAACGTCGCTATCATATGGACAATACATAATGCGCCATTCGTCTATCCAATCGCCAGATTTGTCACGGCATAAATAGGCTACGGCATATTTACCATCATCATTAACGACCAAAACAGGACTATCATCTTTAGGTAACATAGCTTGAGGACTATGCCAAACACTTGAACCATCCATAATATACTGAATTGCCATGTTAAGAGCATCAATCTGCTCTTTGTCAATTTCTTTATCTTCGTCATTTTCAGCATATTGTAAGCCACATTTAATACCTGCTCTCATGGTTCTAAGTTCCCACAGACATTTTTTAAGTGTCATTTCTGAGCCTATACTTGCATCAATGTCTGTGCAATCATGTAGTTTTTGAATAGCCATATCTAATGCTTCACGCTCTTTAGCTGTTGTTCTATCAAATGTTCCGAACACCAATCCTTTAAGAGTGTCCATCATTTCTTCATGGCTCATTTTAGGTGTAGTTAATTCACTCATGTGATTTCTCCTTTTGTAGTTGTTCATATACTCTCTGGTAGATTAGTGATGTGTTGCCACTCAGAAGTGCAGATAGTTCATCAATATCAACACCAGCACCGACTGTTTCGTAATCAACTATGACTTGAATACCATTAGCATCAATGAAGAAGTCACAATGATTGTCAATTATCTCTCTACTAGATAGCTTCTCAGGCTTGTAATAGCTGTATTTAGCCTGTTTAACTGCTGAGTTGCGATACAGTATTTTGGCTCTTAGAACCTTGAAATTGTAACCTCTGCCTACTGATGAGATTTCCTTGGAAACCCTATTTAATGACTCCGTAATGGCATTTGTATAGCGATTGTCAAAGTAGTTGAATATTTCGGTATGCCAGTTATCAACCATATCGGCAAAGGCTAAATACTCTGGGTAATCAGTAATGGTTGTTTTCCATTCCTCATAGGCTTTTTCGGCTTCTGATCTAGTCTTACTGAACATATAGATTTCTCTGAACTTCTCTTTGATGGAATGTGGCTTCGCAAAAGCCGGAAACGAATACAGTAAATCATGTAGCCGAATTTGCTGCATATCGTCCAATTCCTCGGAGTTTCGGAGTAGTAGCCATCTATTACCCTTAATATGCTTTCGTTGCTTCTCTGGAAGCTCAGAAGCGACTTTTTTACGGATAGTATCAAGTGCTTCATTGAGGTGTTTAATAACATGAAACTTATCAATAATGATGAATACGTTAGGCAATTCCATTTCAAGAGCGGTTTTATATGAACCCCACATATCTATGGTGGCACATTCAACTCGTTCTTTAGCAGGTAAGCGACTTAGCCATGCTTTGACGGTGTATAGCTTTCTATCCTCTGTCATATCAATGATTCGCTTATGCTCAACATCAACGAACATACCACGATAGACACCATTCAGCATGGTTTCATCCATTCCAAGTATTCTTGGAGCAATCAACTGCCTTTTGGATTCCATTTCGTTAGCATAGTCAGTGAATATCCTTTCTATGGTCGGAACGGAAACATCCAACTCGCTTGCTATATGCGAGAAAGGCTTCTGCAAGGCTTGTTCTCGGATGTAATCACGCATACGAACTGTCATCTTTGCATTAGCATCAATGCCTAAGAATTGGTCTGTCCAAGTCTTACCACAGGTCTTACATTTGTATCTGTGACCATTGATGACGATACCAACCATCTTGTTAAACTCATTCAAATCTCTGGCTTTACGCTGAGTTTTTGCCTGAACAACAATGTTGCTATCTTTGCATTGAGGACACTGTGTAGGTCGTTGTATTGGCTCTAATTCGTACCTTACGTTATTGCCATGTTCAACTCGGTCTAACACTTTAAACTCCTTTGGCTCTATGTTGTATAACTGTTCCATCTCTATTTTACTCCTTTATAGTGGTTATTTCATTATATATCTAACCACACTGAAAGTAAAATAAAACCACAATGAACTTTAAATTATACACACAGGAACTAAAGGATAAAAACATCAATCAACCACACTGAAACTTAAATTACCGTTTTCATCAAGCATATATTTCATTATTAGCATCGGATCAGCTGAACATCTTGCTAAAATTAATGTGCGTAGTATCATGGCTTCATACATTTTCTTTGCAGGTTCAATCTGATCTGCATTCAATGTTTCTGCATACTTGAATACATGCATTATTATTGTTCCCAGATCTTCGTTTATATCTAATACATTTCCTTCAATTTTTATGTGTCCACCTGTGCACTCAATCATTCTCCACCCTCCAGATCCGATACTATATCGGTTATTTTTGAAAGCATCTGTTCAAGTGTGCGTGAATTCACCAAGGCCTGTGATATCTTTTCCATGGCTTCAACAACTCTGAGTGCATCCCCGGCAATCTCAATATCTTCAAGATCCTCAATTATCCTCTGATAATCCATCAGATCTCCTCCTTCTTATAAACAAATTGTTCAATAGTGCCTATTGCATCATTGTAGGCATCAGCATTTATACCAAAGCCTGCTGCCCCAAATGCATTCCTTTTTGCAGTTAGATCCTTAAGAACCCGGTCAACTGCTGCCTTTGGCACATATCCTGCTGCCAGATCGTAAAGGACCTCAAGAGCATCTGCTGCCTCCTGTGGTATCATCGGATCCGAGCCAAATTCTGTCTTAAGCGTATAAACTGCCCATTCAACACTTCTCTCCGGTCCTTCACTCTTTTCTATTACCTTCTTGAATATCTTTGTCAGATCTAACATCTGCTTTTCCCCCTCGTTTTTTTCTGACTTCCGCACATTTCTTCACATCCGAGTATCTGAAGTGATAATCTTCCCTGCCTGATACAAAATACAATCTTGGTTTACATAATTTGTATGCATCTTTAAAATCATGTACCGGCTGAAGCACTCCGATCAGGATCTCATTGTTAAACAATGTTATGCACACATGCTTGCCCAGATACTTTTCAAGGATCATCTTTGTCATTTCCGCCTCCCATAAGCTCATATATCTCATAGCAAAGCCGCTTCTTATTTCTTGTGATGGTCGATATATCAACATCATATGCAGCTGCTATATGCTCAATAGTATTGCCTGAATAGTAATAGAGTGGAATTATGTCAATATAAGCATCGTCTTTAAGCTGATCCAGAGCATTCTCAAGATCCTTGTTTTCCTGTCCGTTCTGGTAATAGGACCGAAGTGCCTTTGATATCTCCCTGTGTATGATCGAATTATTATCTTTCAAGGCACCTGCTGCCTTGAGCTGCATCACAGTCTTATGTGCAGCTCTATCCGCAGATCTGTTGATAATCTCCAAAATGCTCAGATCCATTGTAATCCCCCTTGTTTTCAATAAGATTCTGACGTATTCCGTTTATCTGCAGTCTCAATCCCTGTGAGATAAGATCCTGCTTCTTTCTTCTTGCTGCTATTTCGCAATAGATATCCCTGAAGGCGGCTCTTGAAGCTGTCACATTCTCATTTATGCAGATCTCTATGAATCCAACACGCCTTGCAGCTTCCCTTGTGATCTCATCCATCATTTCATAAGCGGCTTCAGGATTGCAGTGTCCATATCGCCTTATGGCACACTGTACCTGCTCCCATGCCTCTCCCCAGTCCGGGATATCTCCTGCGCAGATCTCCAAGGCCTGCTGCCTCAGATCTGCTATTGTAGGCTTCCATCTGTTAGAGCTTGCCCACACATTGACTGCTGCCTCCAACACCTTATAATCAAGATCCTCAAGCTGCCTTCTCCAAAGCTCAACAGCTTCCGGTGTTGGTAAGAATCCCGGTTCCGGATAATAATACTTGAGTGCTCTGGCTATCAGAGCAAATTCCTGTTTTGTCATTTACACCCCCAACAAATCCTTAATCTAAAAAATCCCATATTTCCATCTGTCCTTGGATCTGAGGCTCAGGCTCCTTTTTAGGCCTTGAGTCCGTCTTTTCATCAGGAAGTCCTTCCCAAACGTTCTCCTTCCTGCCATATTCCATATAATCCGCTGTATCTTCTGTGTATGTCTTTTGGCATATCTCGCACCATCCTCCCCTGATCGCTTCTGGATGTATCTGAAGGAATAACTCAGCCTGCTGCCTGCTCTTAAATTCAAGGGTGTTGCCTCTTTTATTGAATACCGGCAACTTCTGACCGGGAAAAACTCCCTCAGTTTTGATGATATAAACTGTCATTTTTCTGTCCTTTGCTAAAATCTGACTAAATGCGACAATATAAGTGAGCTTTTGAGATGTTTTCCCCAGAACATAAAAGCAATAATCCCCGTTGTGATCCATGGTTCCCCCACTACAAGACCATGGATCATTTTCTGTCATTCTCCAATATTCCAAGTGAGCTTCTGTCCGCATTTCTTGCAGTAGTTTTTCTTATGCACTGGATCATCTGATCTGAGATAAACAACATCACTTCCACATGTAGGACATACACCGCTTGAAGTAAGCTCACCCACCGATATACCTATTGGCATCTTTGGAATCTGCTTTGCAAGCGCTGCGATCACTTCAGCAGCCTCATGTTGCTCAAGTCTATAAGCAGCAATGTCGTAATCGTTGTAGGCACTAATGTTCACATAAGTCTCAACTAATCCCATTTCTTTCACTCTCCTTCTTCTTCCGGTAGTATTCCCGGTGCAACTGTGAGATCCTTGGCTGATTCTTTGCATAATACTTCTTGTTTGTCTTTTGCCTGTTGATCTTGGCCTCTGAAGGTGTAAGCTTCTTTCTTTTCCCTGAAGATCCCTTCGGAGCAACATCACTTATGCAATCTTGATATGGACAACTAAAGCAATCATTGTGTGTGCATTTCATGCCTACACCTCCCCCATGATAGTTGATGATTGTTTAATAGTTCACGTTAATCCAGTTTATTAAGTTTTTGGTTACTCATTGACATACTGGTTCAGCATCTGATCCCATGCTTCAAGATCCTGCTGAACCCTTGTCTTTTGATATCCCTTGTTATTGCTGTACCATCCTTCAAGTGTCTTAACAAAATATTTTTCTTTCATCAGGAAGTCGAAATTTCCGGTAAATCTCTCATGTCCGGGTGAATTACACTCTCCCCTTATGAATGGACTTTGCTCTGCGATCTCAAATACATTTATCACCTGATCCAGAGTGTATTTTTTAAGTATGGCTTTCATTGCTTTTCTTCTTGCATCTGTTATGATCGCAACCTTTGGCAATGAAGGACAGTATTCATGATATAGCTCAACTATATGTTTGTAATCGATGCGCTCAGGAATCTGTGCAACAGATTCTGAAGGATCCTCTTGAGGATCCAAAATAGGTTCTCCTATAACCTCTCCTACCCTATCCTCACCTATCCTATCCTTACCTATTCTATCCTTACCTATCCTATCCTTACCTATCCTATGCGGACATTCTGCTGACAACTGACTGTCATATGTCTGACACTTGGTTGTCACTTGGTTGTCATTTGGTTGACAGTTGGTTGTCATTTGGTTGACAGTTGGTTGCACCTCAGTGATACCAATGGCTTGAGGTGGTTTAGGTAATTCAGGTATTCCCATGATTCCGTTTAACAGTTCACGATATATGCTTTCTTTTTTTCTGTCTGCCCGGATCTTATTATTTTCTGTCCAGTCAACTATGTAAGTGACCAGATCCTCATTGAGCACTTTCACATATCCCTTAGCAACCAAGATCTTAAGATCATCTTCTGTGCAGCCTATGCTTTTCATCACCATATAAGCTTCAACGACACCATCATCATCAGCCTCAAGGCCTAAATGAAAATACAAGGCCTGCACCGATATAGGCATCTTAAGGAATCTGGCACTCTTTATAATCCTTTTTGAGAACATTCTTCTGTCTGCCATGTTTCCCCCTTTTTCTCTTGCATTGTCTTAACCCCCATCAAATTTCTTTTATTCTTATCCCATGGAAGAAGAGCATCATCTTCCTCTTCAGGATATAGTCTTTCGTTCTCATGCCTTTTGTATCTTCCACAACCATCTCACCTGTCTCATTGTCCTTATAGACAAAATCAGCATAATATGCAGCTTCCTTCTCAATGAGCTTTCCCTTCTTGATTCCGCCATGCTTCCCAACTGTATCCGGTTCACGCTGCGTAGGGATCAGGATAAATTTCACCTGCCTTCTCAGATCTGAGATGCTGCCTTCCTTCTCCAACATGATAAGATCCAGATATCTTCTGTATTCCTTCATGCTGTCAAAAGTAGATCCTTCAAATGTTAACTTATGATTGCGGTATTTTCGGCCTTTGAGATATCGCCTTATAAGATCACCCCCCACTGGCTCATTGCATGCCCCCAACAAGCCTTATATTTTTGTGATAATTTCCTGAAAGCATAACTGCTACTTTGTATAATTTAACAAGCTCTCAAGATCCGCTATGATCTGCTCAAGCTCGTAAAGCATGCCTTTGTTATAAGCATCAATGATTGTCAGAGCATCATTTTTAGGGATATCTCCCTTAAGTCTGACAGCTGCTGCCTTATACACCTCAAGGCGCTTCTCAAGCTCACTCTCAACAAGTGGCTTGAAAGTTGCCTTTGGTGCAGGGAATACTCCTGAAGGTGAGACTGCTTTCATCTTTTCTTCAGGAATAGACATAAAACCTTTAATGATCGGATTTTCCATGATCTTCCCCCTCAATCAAGTAGAAACTTGCCGCAATATGGGCAATAGTCGTAATTATATTCACATTCGAGCGCTGCCTTCTGGCTTTCAATATTCCTTGCAATGCCACTTATGAAGCATCCTGCCATTGCCCCAGCAATGAATATGAATATGAGTAAGAAAACAATAAATCTTTCCATGATCAACCTTCCGCCTCTATTATCTTGATATACACATAATCACCATATTCCTTAGCAAAGCTCCTGCATTCATCAAGGCTGTTGCGGAATACATCAACGCTCTTTCCTGTCTTTATGGTGTCACCCTTGCCATCACCATCTGAATCTATCCCTGCCCCGGTATCATAGAAATCAAAATATCCTATGAATTCACCAAGCTCCCCATCATCAGCTATGGCATATATGGCAGCCACATTATAAAGATCTTCTTTCCTTCCTGCTATCGTGTGATCATTTGTCATGTGTCCTGACTTGGTGACACCGGCCTCACAGTAGCATGTGCATCTGATCTGCTTCAGTTCAGATGCGGTTGCTGTTGCCCTTATGGGAAAACAGCTTACTAAAGAAGCGAACAAAAGCGCTCCCAACGCATACTTTTTCAAATCCTTTTACCTCCCCATCGTTTATAACGATCTCATATCCTTTTTTCACATATCTTTTGCAATCTTCAAGCGTTATCTGATCCAGATTCATTTTCCACCCTCATTCTTTTCTCAATCTGTCCTATTAAATCGTATAGCCGCTTAAATTCTTCCTGTTTTAAAACCACCCCGGACACACTCTCCACCTGTGTGCCACTTTTTAAAAAATGTTTGATCATATCAGCCTGCTCTCTGAAAAAGCTTCTCAACTGCAAGCTTGCTTTTAAGTGTTTCCTTAAGCACAAGTGCCTCACTGAGTTTAAGATTCTCTCCAGTCTTTACCTTGTTGTAGATAGTTACGTATTTCAGGCCTGCTTCATCACATAAACTTCTCAAGGTGTATCTCTGAGCTTGCATCTCATGCTCTAAATTCGGAAATACAGTCTTAATCAAGCCCTTCACCTCCTTTTGATTAAATTTTTATTTACTTTGTAAAATTTATATAAATTTTCGTTCAACTCATTATTAAACATTATTTTATTTTTGTAAAGTGTAATTTCTAAATATTTATTTATTTTATTCTTGATTATATAATTCTATTTATATGTGTATATAAATTTTTATTGATAAAAAGTGAGGCGTACACTATGATTCTTATGGGAGGTGGATATGAATAGTGAAGAAAATTTAAAAAATTATATATGTAGTAGATACAAAAGTGTGAGGCAATTTGCTGTCCAGAATGATCTGAAATACAGCACTGTGGTTGCAATGCTCTCCAGAGGACTTCTGAATTCAAATATCGAGACTGTCTTTGAAGTATGTAAGGCCCTTGATATAAGTGTCGAGCCTCTTGTAAAAACAGGCACGATCATGGAACTGCATAATGCCAAACGCATAAAATTCAACAGAAGGATTGAGGCTTTAAGCATATTTACTGAGATCACCGGAGGCGAAGGGAATCTCACCATTGATGAAGTAAGCCTTACACCTGAAGAACTGAGGATCCTCTTGCATGGTATGGACTGTGTTATAGATCTGATCCGTAAACTTAGAAAAGATAATGAAGAAGGTGATGTTAATTGATAGTAGGATGTTATATAAGAGTAAGCACATCTGAGCAGGCTGAAAAAGGTTATTCAGTCACAGGACAGACCGAAAGACTTAAAAAATACTGTGATTCCCATGATTGGATCATCTATAAGATCTATACAGATCCGGGATATACCGGTTCAAATACTGATCGCCCCGGACTGAAGCAGATGCTCGATGATATAAATAAGCATAAATTTGAGAAAGTTGTTGTGTGGAAACTCGACAGGCTATCAAGATCCCAAAAAGATACTCTTACACTTATTGAGGATCATTTCCTTGCTAATGACTGTGATTTTGTATCAATGCGTGAAAATTTTGATACATCAACACCTTTTGGCAAGGCCATGATCGGAATCCTTGCTGTCTTTGCACAGCTAGAGCGTGAGCAGATAAGAGAAAGGATTACTCTTGGAAGAGAAGTGAGAGCTCAGAAAGGCTATTACGCAGGTGGTAGTATTCCTCCTTATGGTTATAAGTATGAAAATAGGCAGCTGATAGTGGAGCCTTATGAGGCAATGGTTGTCAGAAAGATATTTGAACTGGCCCTTCAGAATAAGACATCATATTCTATCGCAAAATATCTGAGAGAAAATGAATTTAATCCACGCAATATAAAATGGGAAAGTAGATCAATCGATCATATACTGGCATCAAGAATTTATATTGGACAGGTAAGCTTTTCTAAAAAGTGGTATCCCGGAATTCATGAAGCGCTGATAAGCACAGATGTTTTTGAGGAAGTGCAGGAGATCATTGCCAGAAGGAGCAAAAAAAGACATGCAATGAATGTTGGCAAAGTTGGCTCATATCTTGCAGGAATAACCTTCTGCAAAAAATGTGGAAAGAAATACTATAAAGACACTAGCCGAGTAAAATGCAAAGATAAGGTATATCATACTTATTACTATTGTTGTTATGGCAGGATGGTCCATAAACAGACAGAAAAATGTTATAACAAAATATACGCCATGGATGCTCTTGATAATATGGTTCTTTCAGAGATCAAAAAGCTTGCCATGGATCCTGAATATTTTGATCAAGTAAGATCAGAAGGAAATCCAGATGAAGATATCAAGATAATCAATGCTGAGATCGACAAGATAAGCGCTCAAATATCAAAGCTTCTGGATCTCTATGTTCTGGATAGTATGCCAATAGATGTGATAAATGCCAAGATCAAGAACCTGACTGATCAGAAAGAGATCCTTGAAAAGCAGTTTGATATCAAAAACAGAAGCAAGACAAATAAATCAACCCATAAAGATTTTAGTAAGATCATCATGGATGTTGCTGATATAATCGACTCTGGAAATAAAGAAGAGATCAGGAACATGATACATATCCTTATAGACAAGATATATATAGATGGTGATGATGTTGAGATTCATTGGAACTTTTAATTTTTTTGCCATAATATACGAATGACATATTAGTATAATTCGTATATTATGGCAAAATAATTCATATTTGCCCTATTTAGGCAATTTCATTTCTATCCTTGATATTTTATGCCTAAAAATCATTTTGATTCAAGGAAGGGTGATTTCCTTGACAGAATCACATATGTTTTATAGATGCGAAAAGCGCCTCTGTCCGTATAGGCTCAGAAGCGCTTTTCAAGGTAGTCACGAAATAGCATTGGCATCCACTCCACTTCTAATATAACAATTAGTCAGATTTTAAGAAAATCTTAAGATTTAAGCGTTTATTTGATCCTGATCCGGTGATATCATACTAATCGCAGAACAAATCCTTAATACATATCTTAAGTATCTTTTGCACTTAATGCATCCTTCTCCCACCCCCCAAGGATGCATTTTTTATTTGTCTTACTAAACAATATAATTATATTTACACAGAGAGTTCCCCTCTCATAAGAAAAATGAATAGAGATAGCAGGGAAAGTTGCTTGTGGAAGCCTTCCCTGCTATTTCGCATTAATCACCAAAAGCGCCAGATCCTAAAAGGAAGAGGCGCTTCTTTGGATTAACGCCACGCACCGCAGCGGATGTGTGGCTTATTCTGCAGAATTCATCTTTGCAAGGTATGCATGAAGATCATCTTTGGCTTTTTCAAGATTTTTGGATATCGGTTTTTGTTCTGATTCACAATAATGCACTTCAAATTCCAGAAGAGCAAAGACAGAATTTATGATAACTTCCATGGCCTTATACTGTTTTTTAAAGCGATCATTGCCTCTTTGAAGTGAAGCTTCCATGTCTGCTATCTTCTGATCGAAAGAGGCTTTCATTTCTTTAATCTCATCATCATGCTTCTGGATCAATGACTTAAGATCCTCCTGCGGCTTTTTTAAAAAATTTTTTAACGCCCATAACATGATCATAAGATTTCCAAAAGCCAAAATTATCTGAAGTGTGGTAAGGATATTCTGATTCATTTAGTTCTCCTCATAAGAAAAGCCTTCACATGATCGCAAAAAGGCTCAAGGCTCAATATGAGCTGCACAGCTTACCGGCCTACTAAAATTGTCAAAAATAGGTTTTCTTCTGTGCAGCAAGGTATGGTATTTTAATTTGATAAATCCCATCAGGATCCATCTGTCAGGTAAGGCCTATATCGTTTCATCCTTATCCTCAAGGCAATTTTAAAGAGTTGTATGGTTTTAGAGAAGGATTTATTTGGTTATGAATATTATATGTTTTTCATAAGACAAAGAGAAAGCAGGAGAATCAAATCTCCTGCTTTATGATTATATTTTTAGCTCTTCGCTCTTCTGAGCAGCAATTGATATCTTTTCCACAATATCATTAAGATCTTTTACATCGACATGCTGAAGCAGTATGTGAAATAGCTCATTGATAATTGAGTTTTCCATCTTTATTATCTCATTCTGTCTGTCGATGAGTTCTGTCAGACTAAGCCTGCTCATAAGGTTCTCCTGTTATCTCTTCATACTCTTCAGAAGTGATCGCAAAAAGGATTACAAGCCTTTTAAGCTGAGTTTTGGTGCAACCGCCTCTGTTATATCTGTCTCTGTACTTCTCGAATAATTTGCTATGCATAAGAATTACCTCCTTTTATTCTTTTGTAAGCTCTTCAATCTGCTCCTGAAGCTCCATGATCGCAATATCATGATCAGTAAGCTCCTGATCCTGTTCAATCGTTTCAATCTCAAGCTCTGTGATCTCCTGCTCAAGTTCGGTCCTTATCTCATCAGATCTGTCCTCATTCCTAAAATGATCAGTAATATAATACCAATCATAAGCAAATCCATCTGTTGAATCTGCAGTCTGGTACTTCTGGATAATAGAGAACGTATCTCTTATGATGATATTTCCCTTCTTTTGCTCAAGAGTGATTCTTCCGCTCAGATCCGTATGCACCTTATCTTTTGTTTTTAAGATCAGGCGGCTTGCATTTCCTCTCTGTACTGATCCAATAATGTATTCCATTCGACAAGATCTCCTTTCTGATAATCTCTGATCACGTTCTTAAGGGCCTTCTGAAGCCCATTAGGTACATATTTTTGATATATTTTAGTTGCATTGCAGTGTCTCAACCTTCCAAGTCTTGATAGTAAAGCATATGCCATCCCGGTATTTATCTTAAGTTTTCGCTTTTTCCACCGCTTATATTTTCTCAATTCTCTCTTAAGCGTAAGCAGCACACGCTTCCTTATGAGCGTATAACCGCATCCATATCTATAACCCATGGCATTAGGAAGGCGGCTTTTAGTTGGGAAGATCTGATAATTTCCTTTAAGCTCCATGCCATGATCTTTTAGCCACTTATTTATTTTCTTCATGGCTTTTGCAAGAGTTTTCTTCCTGTTGGAAAATAAAGTGATATTATCCATATATCTCAGGCTTTTTATGCCCGGGATCTCCCGGATCATCTGATCCATTGGCTGCAAGGATGTGTTTGCAAACCATTGGCTTGTATAAGCTCCGATCTGGACTGTATCACCTAACACTCTTTCGCACAGATCAAGTGTCTTATAATCTTTTATCAGACGTTTAAGCCTGATCATAACAACTGATGGCTTCAGATTGTCATAAAAATGCCTGATATCAAGCTCAGCACAGTATCTTGTGTATTTCTTTTCTTCTTTCATCCATTTTTTCATGGCCTTCATACCATGCTGAGATCCCCGGCCTTTTATGCTTCCGCAACACCAATAATCCATGCCTCTCATCATTACCGGTTCCAGTACTTGGATCAGTGCATGATGCACGTATTGATCAGGCCATAGTGCAGGCTCATGGATGTTTCTCCACTTGCCTGCATTACGATCATATCGCTTTTTAACCTTTGTAGGCTTCGGAACAAAGCCTTCTTCAATGATTTTCCTGAGTTCCTTGATACGATCATCAATAGTAATCTCAATGAACATCACCTTTTTGTTTGGATGGTGGCCTCCCACCCATCTATGCGTTTTGTTAACAGTTTCTATTGCAGTTCTTAAATTATCATCAGAGATAAGCTTCTCATATAAGTGGCTTACTCTTTTCATTGGGAGATCTCCTTGTTGTCTGTAGAGCTTTCCTGCGCCCATTTCTGGGAGTACTAACCCCATCCCAATACGACATAATCTTCACCAAGAGGTGTGAGAAATCCAATTCCCGATGTATATGCAACCCTGAGATAGAGGATTGTAGCAAAAAACATCCAAAATGCGGCTAGTCAGGCCATTACAAGGATATGAGCACCGATGTTCTGGTTCGAGTTCGAGGCAGCGTTGTTACCGTTCAGGTAGAAGGCACCGTGGTTCTGGTTCTGGTTGTAGTTACCACCGACGTGCAACACCACGCCTGAAGCGCTATAGTTGCAGTGATCGCCCCTGTCCGGAACACCGACCTATGGAATGGAAATCCCAAGATATATATCAGTTTTCAGTTACTTTTATTTAAAGGGGCATGAATGCCCCCTCTTTTGCTCCGCAAAATTCACCCCTAATTGGGTAGTTTTTGGAGACGAGCACCGATGTTCAGGTACGAGAACGAGGCAGCGAGGCCACCGTCCAGGAAGAAGGCACCGTAGCTCTGGTCCTGGTAGTAGTTACCACCGACGTACAACACCACGCCTGAAGCGCTATAGCTGCAGTAATCGCAAACGTAAGTAGCATAGTTACTATCACTAAATACATCATCAGGATATAATGCCCATTCAAGGCCTGATACTGAAGGCACAAAGAATGACTTGATCTCATTAGATGTTGTGGCTCTTGTACCTACTTTTGTGCCGCCTGTTGTATCTGAGAAACTTGCAGGTGTATCAATGATAAGAACATCTGCGCCTGAAAAATAGATTCCATCACACCAGTCATAACAGTTATCCCAAAGGCCTTCTATATGTCTGTACTGTGTTCCTCCATAAGTAGTTCTTGCAGCCTGATCTGTGCCTGTGTGATATACCATTGCATCTGTATATCCAACATTTCTTACAGCTGAGGTTGATCCTGTTGGAGCGCATCCGTATCCGATCTTTGCCTGTGAATTCCAATCTGCGTACTCTACAAGGTAAAGCATCATGATGGTCCAATACATAGCGAAGTCGTATTGCCAGATATCAGTTCCGAGATTATGGATTCCCTGTCTTGCTGCATCTCTTGTTATGTTAACTTTAGGAGTAACACCTGTTGCAGATTTATAATCTGTTGAAGAGCAGTGATATCTTCCAACATAAACAAAATCACGTTCGCCGGTTCCATCTCCCCTGTCAGCATGTGCAGGTGATACATGGGATCCGTCAAAAGCTTTAGCGCATACCTGAAGAGTCATTGCAGCGCCGGTCTTGGTCCATTTGTAGTAGTATTTAGGTATTTTTACAAGTTTTCCTGCTGAAGCATCATCAACGATCACCATCCCGGACCATGGCAGGATATCATCAAAAGGTGAGGATCCGTTGCCATTTGAAAGTGCAGGAACCGGATCTGAAAAAAGCTCCGCTCCATCAGTTCTAGTCATTGCTGAAGAACTGCTGCCATCCCATGATACTCCATAGATCTGAGCAAATGAGAGATCTGCTGTATAAGTAGAAGTTCCTGATACAGTGGTGATGGTAGCTGTTGCTGTATCTGTACCATCTGAAGCTGAAAGAGCTACGTCACCGATATAATCAGCAATCTTGATCTGAGCAGTTCCCTGTGCTGAGATGGTTGCTGTCTTTGTTTTTCCATCATAGGAAGCTGTTACTGTTTCGCCTATGAGCGTTGATTCTGAAGTTGTGATATTGATAGTAAATATTTCTGTTGGAGCTGCCCCGGATATGGTGACTGTTGAGAGAATGTTTCCATTCTCTTTATCCAGAAGTGAAAGTTCGCTTGTTGCATCATCATATTCCAAGAAGCCGCCCTTTGTGCCCATGATCGCAGAGGCAGGGATCTTTTTTGTCTCAGATTCAGATCCATTGTCTACTGCAAGATAATCATTTTCCCTGAATGCGCTTATTCCGGTAAGCTCATATATTCTTTTATCAGCCATGATAAATACCTCCGATATGGTAATTATAAAATGTTGTCAGATAATCACAGAAATCACACGCCCTGAATTCCTATGATGCTCTTAGTTACCACGATCTTGATCTCATTGTTAGGATCTGTTGACATTCCGCCAAATGTAACGCTTATATAAGGAGTTGATCCGATAACTCCAAATGTATAATCTGTACCTTCTATCGCAAGGAGTCCATTTATATATACATCTACGATATCTGTTGATTCATAAGTATATCCTGCTGCTGTTATATTTATTGCTGTTGTCTGCTGAGGCGGTGCAGTGAATTCAAGCCTGAACTGTCTTACGTAAGTATTGACCTTTAGCTCTTCTGTCAATGTTTCCATGAAATCATCAAGCTGCTGCTTTACAGCCGCATAATAATCTGAGTAAGCAGTCTGCCACTGCAGGAAGAGTGTTGAGGTGTCTATCTGTTGGATCACTCCTGCAACCCATCCGCAGATATTGCTGTTAGCTCTTGTATCTGTGATCATTGACTGAAGAATATCTGTTGTCTGTTTAGGAATCGAGATCTCAGCAAGGCACATCTCATATCTGGAATCATTCCTTGTAAGAGCCGGTGCAACAGGACTTATGGCAGGAGTGCCTTTAAGAATCTCAATGCCCATCATTCTTTCAGTGTAGTCACAGTAAAAGATGATCCTGTCAATCCTTCCAAGAAGAGCATCTGCAGCATCAAGTGTTATGGACATATCTGCTGAGTTAATGAGTTTATGTCCATCAATCCATCCTTCACCTGCGCCTACAATAAGAGTAAGGCCGCTTGAGGATCTTACCTGAAGCTGTGTCGAAGGCACCGGAAAAACTCCGTTACCGACTATCTGATTAAGGTATTTTGAGAAATCCCCGGATGAATACAGTCTGTCGTACTCATCATTGACTTTCTCAGCATCGAAAAACATACCTTTTAACGCCATAACTTACCTCCTTATTCTCCAAAAGTTGGCAGTATGGTATAAGCTCCATCTTCACCAACTGATTCAATAACTTCCAAAAGCCTTGTATTTACGAGCATTCCCCATCTTTCATTTTTGATGGTGCAAAGATCTCCAACATCAATATCTTTTCCTATCTCAACATTTGTGAAATCAACTTCACCGGAAAATGCAGCGGTATACTCTGACAATTCCTCAAGGCCAAGGCCTTCAAGCTGTTTTTCATAGGTTTCCTGAGTGATAATCTGATCGTTTGAAACTGCTGTGGAAGCATCAAGAAATTTTTCATACCTGTCAAGACCGCTCTGGCTGTCCTTGGCACTCCATACAAAAGTACGATAAATACCTTCGCCTTCACCTCCGACAAGGATATCTGTGCTATATGATGTATAGTCAGCTTCATATTCTGAATTAAGTAAATTTTCGTAACTCTGAGCAAATACCACATGAGGATATACCATCTGATCAATCGATCTGTCCTTGCCATCGTATATAGAAAAATTGAAGTGATTGTTCTGATCAAGGATGCAGTCCATACCAACTGAGTAAGTCTCACATATGCTTGCAAGTGTTTCCAGAAGGTTCTCTCCGGTATACTGAGCATCCATTTCTTTGGTGCTTTGAGAATTTGTCGTAAAGGTAAGGTTAGGAATGATCCTTGCAGGATTGACTGGGTTAGTCGCATTTTCGTCAACCAAAAGTTTGATGCATTCTGTGACTAATCCGGTCAATTGAGTCTGATTTGATATGATCCTTCTTGCAAGAAGTGCCGGGAGCATTCTGCCGCTTGCAATTATCATTTCCTGCTGATCATCTGTCAGCTTGTAGTTTATCTTCTCGATAATACCGGCATGCTGATCATTCTTCCTCATGACATAGCCGCCTTTTTTGATATATTGTGAGTACTTTATATCACAGCAAAGCTCAAAGTCTCCCGGCGCATAGAAGCGCTGTGTCCAGATGAAGGAGATATAATCATCCACCTGTGCCACACGCTCAAAATCCTTATTTAAGATAAATGGCATCATCTGTGATCTGCTCAATGTTAAACTCCTTCAAATAAATCATAATGTCTTATGGTTACATCAAGATCTGTGATAGATCCCTCATCAACCTCATAAACAAATACACAACCATCAAGGCCAAGCTGCAGCCATGTACTTGAGATATCAAAAGCATTGAATATATTGATCGCTTCTCCATCTCTATATAAAGTGATCTGCTTCTGGCCCTGTCCGGTGGATATGATGATCTCATCCCCGGCTTCCATCTCGATATTCAGCTTTATATATTCTGCTGTTGCATAGTCTATAAACTTCGGATTCTTAACAGGCTTTTTACAATAAAGCTCAAATACAAGTCCTGCCTCAACATTTCCACCATTTTCAACCTCTACGCTTGAAAGAACATTTACTTCTCCCATGACAAGGCTCTGGTTCGGATCCGCAAGTGATCCAAAAGGAAAATGAAACATCGGTATGATTGATGTAAGTTCATTGATGATCTCCTGCGCACTCTTAAAGAATGGCAAAGGGCAAAGGATTGACACTGTACACACGTTTTTCTGGGCAAAATAGGAAAAATCAGTGTCCTCAACATATCCATCGATGAAAACATCAAGGACCTCACTCTTGTAATATACTCTCAGAGGCTTCTTATTCTGCACTACTTTGTAAACATTGAGCCTGTTTTCAGCGGCGTTCTGTTCCACTGCAAAAGCTATGTTCATGGATCTCATCTGAAGCTTTGCGCTGTTGTAAACGCCGCCATCAATAAGGGCAGTTGTTGAAGTGTTGATAGTAGCTTTTGGCGGATTAAGTCCGCTGAATTCTTTGATAGTAAAATCTGTACCCGGTCCAAAAGTAAGGCGTTTCCCGGATGAATTCTCAAAAATCATTTCAAACATTAGATAATCCCACCTTTGCATTAAAAAGCATATTGTTGGTCTGTCTGTAAATAGTCAGCCTGTCCAGAGATTTAGGACTATTGTTTACCTGATTGAAATTGATGATCTGTGTCCTATCTCCTACAAAGGATCCTGCATTCCTGTTGTAACCAGTTGCTCCTGTTGCGCTTCCGATGCTTGCCTTCGCTCCTGAAATAGTATCTGACATATCAAGGCTCTCTGTTACAGCGCTTGTTATATCTTTTGCTGCTTCCTGCACAGATTTCACCATCTTCAGGATTCCATCAGCAAAGCCTTCACCTGTCAGCTCTCCAAGGGCCATTGTCACCTTTGAAGGACTTGCAATGCCAAGCTGCTTCTTGAATGTGTCAACCATGCCTGCAATGAATGTCTTAACAGATTCCTCCATGTAATCAGAATTCTTGGTAAGTCCTGAAAGAAATCCCTGCATAGTCTGATAACCAAGCTCTTCAAGCTGTTTAGGAAGTCCTGCAAAAGCTGACTGCATAGCCTTGGTGTAGTTATCAGCGATCACATCAAAATCACTCTTATAGAGATCTTTACTCAGAGATTCAGCAACGCTCATCTTTTCATCAAAAGCATCACTATATGCCTTGAGCTCAGCATCTGACATGGCAAGAAGGCGATCCATGAAGGCATTGCCTTCCTTGATATCATAGGAAGCTATCTCATCAAAGAGATCTGCGGATACCTTATTCTTTATCTTCTCAAGTCTTGAAGCATATTCCTTGATGGCCTGTGTCTGCTGCTGAAGATCATTGATAGTCATTACCCCGGCACCAGATACATTAAATAGATCCCCGGCTTCCTTCATCTTCTGGATCAGATTGTCCTGCTTTGAGATCAGGGCATCATACTGTGTCTGATAATCTGAAGAGATGGCATTCATGGTATCATCAATGAGCTTCTGAGCTGCTGTCTGATACTCCTGCACTGCTTTGGTAAATTGTGAGATCATTGTTGAAGAAGCCTGCTGATAAGATTCTTTCATCTTCTGCTGCTCTTCAATCTGTGCCTCATAGGTGGTTTGAATATTTTCAGTTGACTTTGAAAGAGCTTCCTGCTCCTTCTTGATCTGCTTCTGAAGATTCTTGATCTGCTTCTTTGTGGATTTGGTCTGAGCTTTTTCCTGTTTTTTCTCAATCTTCTTCTGAAGCTTTTCCTGTTTCTTCTCAGATGCTGCCTGAGCATTCGCAACTTCTTCTGCAGAAGCATCCTGAAGCTGTTTTATGGTAGTATCAAAATCCTTGAGCTGCTGCTGATTCTGATAGCTGATTCTATCGATCATATAATCAACCTGCTCTTGGATCTGGGATGAAAAAGCGGTGCTTGCATTCTCAGCTACTTCTGAGAAATCGAAATCCTTGAGCCTCAAAAGCTCAGCAAGTGCCTTTGTAACAAGGTTCTTAGCTGTGGAAACAAGCTCACTCTCAAGGCTTCCAATACCATTGATGAAGCCTTGTGTGAACATTTTGCCACTCTCATAAGTAAGCTTGGAAGGAGATCCTTCTTTCTGAGCCTTCTTAAGAGATGCTATGGCTTCTTTTGCAACTGCGCCTGCTGCCGCATTAACAAGCTTCTTAGTGGACTTTATGCCTCTTTCATAACCTTCTCCAAAGAATTCACCACTCTGATATGTTAGCTTTGAAGGAGATCCTTCCTGCTGCCCAGACTTAAGGCCTGATACAGCATTCTTTGCAAGGTTCTTGGCAGCCTCAAATGCTGCTGAAAATAGCGATCCAATACCATTGATGAAGCCTTGTGAAAAATTGCTTCCAGATGTTTCGGCTTCAGTCTTTGCTGAATCAGCACCTTTGGCAGCCTGTGATGCAATCTCAGTACCTGCCTTATTAGCAAGATCACTCTTTCCCGTTACCGCATCTGCATAGGTTTGCGTAGTCCAATTTCCTGCTGTGATAATAGGATCCGATTTTTCCTGAATGCCCTGTGTGGTCCAATCGGTGATGCTATTGCCGGTATATTTGAATTCACCGCTCTGAGATTCAATTCCTCCGATATATTCTTTGGAATTTTCTTCGCCTGCTGTCTTGAATTCTTTTGATCCATCCTTGATACCCTGTGCTGCACTCTGGGCAATAGATGAGCCTGCTTCACTAGCTTCGCCTGATTTATTATTTAATACTCCCAGATAATCACCGGTCTTTTCTTCTCCAAGGCTCTTCCAGTCTCCCATGGATGACTGTAAAGTCTGATAAGCATTTCCGCCAAGTTTATCAATGGCCCCTGTCAACCCGGATAATCCATCACTTACTGATCCGGTAAGATTACTGCTTGCTGTCGTTCCTGCTGTTCCTGCATTTTCTGCAAACTTATCCAATTCTGCTTTTGCAGCATTGAGGCGTATTTCCGCATTGGTTACAAATGTTTCATCAACTACGCCTTCAGCATAAGCCTGTCTTATCTCATTCAGATCTTTTTTGGTCGCAACAACCTGATCCTCAAGCTGCTGCTTGGTAGCTGTACCAAAATTGACAATTCCGCCCTGCATTCTTGAAAGAGCATCTTCTGCTTCCTGAACATTACTATCCATTGAAGCCATTGCTTTTTCATAATTTTCAATAGTGCTCTGAGCCTGTGACCAGTTATTTTGTGAATCAGCAACTGTCTGATTTAAGGTATTAAGTGTTTCTTCAGCTGCAGCTATATCTTTTTCTGCCTGCTTCATATTGAGGAAGTTATGAGGATCAAGATTTGTCTGGTCCTTATAAGCAGCTACAGCTTTGTTATAACGATCCTGAGCATCATTAAGATTTTCCTGAGCAGTTTTCTGCTCTTCTTTTGCATTTTTCAGATTCTTCCAAGACTCATATTCATCTTTCAGAGCCTGATTATAATCATCTTCATAAGCTGCAAATTTAGCCTCAAGCTTCTTTTTCTCAATAAGATCATCAATTGAGGCTGAAAGTTTTCCATTGGCATCAATATTATCTTTGAGCTTATCAATGGTAGTTCCCAGACCATCAGCTAATTGTCCAAGAAGTGTCTGAGCAAGATCTTCACATCCAGATTTAACCTTGCCATTTTCATCAATCAGATCATTGTAAGACTGCTTCATGTTCTCAAGCTTTTTATAATTCTGATCAATGCTCTCACCTTCGCTTCTTCTTGCTTCTGCTGCATTATTAAGAGCAGTTGCAGAAGCATTTACTGAATCAATGAGTTTTTCCTGTGACTGGCTCAGTCCATAATTTGCCTGTGCCTGAGCATTCATCTCCTGATTTACTTTTGAAACATATGTGATCAGGAGTCCTAATGCTGCAATTACTGCCATAACAGGAAGCGCACTCATGCTAATACCTAAAGCGCCCATTGTAGAGGATAAGATAGCTGAAGCACTACTTGCGCCTTTGATCGCTGTAATAAGAGTTGTAACAGCGGTTGTTGTGGCTGAGATCTTCTGTGCTATGAATAGTGCAGCAAAAGCTGTACCCATTACTTTAAGCACATTCATGATCGTGCTCGAATTCTTTATGAGATAAGCAAAGAAATCTGCTGCCTTAGTGGCAAATTTCCCCACTTCATCACCAGCTTTATCCCAGTTCACCTTATCAAGTGCTTCTGTAACAGTCTCAATTCCCTTTTTCATGGATTCAGAAGCTCTCTGAAATAACTTGATCATGATGCTCTGGATCTTAGATTGTAACGTAGTAAGCTTGCCGCCAACATTATCCTGCATTGTACTTGCCATATTTGCAGCTGCACCTGCAGAATCATTTACTGCATCTGTAAGCTTCTGGAAATCCTTATCAGAGGCATTCACGATTGCAAGAAGTCCGCTCATAGCTTCTGCTCCTGCAATATGCTTAGCGGCTGCTGTTGCCTCTGTCTCTGAAAGATTTGAGAATGCAGATCTAAGCTCGATGATCACCTGATTTAATGATTTCATCTTTCCATCAGAATCAGTAAGTGATAAACCAAGCTTCTCCATCTCTTCAGCGCATTCCTTTGGAGGCGCTGACAATCTGTTTAAGGTGGATCTAAGTGCAGTGCCTGCCTTATCTCCCTTAATGCCTGCATTTGCCATAAGTCCTATAGCAACAGCGGCATCCTCCATGTTCATGCCCAGAGTGCCTATTACCGGAGCTACATATTGAAACGTTGATCCCATCAGTTCAACGTTTGTATTTGCATTTGAAGAAGCTGCTGCCATTACATCGGCAAGCTTTCCTGCATCAGATGCTGAGTAACCCATGGCTGTTAATGCATCTGTGAGAATATCAGATGTTTTTGCAAGATCTGATCCTGAAGCAGCTGCAAGATTCATGACTCCATCAATGCCATCGAGCATGTCTTTGGTATCCCATCCTGCCATAGCCATATATGAGAATCCATCAGCGATTTCACTTGCAGTAAATTTACTTGATTCAGAAAGAGAGATCGCCTTATCCGTAAGCTCCTGCATCTGTTCAGCAGTAGCTCCGGATATAGCCTTGACATTTGACATTGATTTTTCAAAATCCACGCCTACATTAAGAGCTTCCTTTGCAAGATCCTTCATTGCGTTGATGGCTGTCCTTACTCCATCAGCAACAAGATTTGCAAGCGCACCTTTAAAGACAGTGAATCCATCGGCGGCCTTATCGGCTGCATCACCAACATCATCCATTGTCTTAGGAAGCTCTTCGAGCTGCTTGTTATAAGCTGAAAGATCTTTTTCAGTCTTTGAGATCGCTGCCTGCTGATTCAGGATCGCAGTTTTAACCCTGTCAGCCTGTGCAGATCCTTCACCATATACTTCAACAGTCTTTTTATACTCTTCATTCAGAAGCTTCAGCTTCTTCTGCTGTGATTCAAGGATCCCATTAAGCTGCTTAGTCTTTGCGGCAAGGCCTTCTTCTGATTTTGTCCAATCATCCATGCCTGCTGTTGCAGCCTTAAACTCAGCATTAACAAGCTTCACCTGTCTCTGTGCAGCCTGCATTTCACTCTTTAGCTTTGATATATCCGCTTTAAATCTTACAGTTGTATCTCTATCAGGCATCTTTTACACCTCTTAAAACCAATCATCTCCTGCAGGCCTTCTTATTACCCTGTTAGGATCTGATTCTCTTTTGGCTCTTATCTGAAGCTTTCTGGTATCAGAGAAAAGATCTATAACCCGGTAAAAAGTTGAATCCTCAACATCAAAGGGAGTAAATGCAGGGAATTCCTTGGTAAGTGAATACTCAATCGAGAATAATAGTTCATCAAGCGGCACATCATCTGCGCCGCTATCTAGTTTTTTGAGCCAGATGGGATCCTCTTGAGCTTTCTGAGCATGTCCTTTACAAGTTCTATCATGGTAGGAATAAGCTCCTTTACCTTGACATTATCCCAGTCCTCTTCTGTCATATCAGGGAAGCACTCTGTAAGCACAAGCTGTAACTGATCCCATGCATCATAGATTATATGAAAAAGTGATGTGTAATCATCAGCATCCTCTATCTTGAGAAGTGCCATGATCTTTCTGATTGATCCAAATTTCAGATCGCAATCAACCGCTGTGCACTCTTTTATCACGTTATCATCTTTGTCATATACTTTTAATGAATAAGTTGTATTTGCTGCCATAATCCGTTAATCCTCTTTTCTTTTAAAAAATCCCGGCACTTTGGTGCCTGTGCCGGGATCTAGTGATTTTTATTAAATTGGTGCTAAACTCATGCAGTAACTGTGACTGTGCAAGTATCTGTGTAACCATTGCATGTAGCTGTGATGGTTGCGGATCCTGCTGCAACACCGGTAACTTCACCAGATGCGCTAACAGTTGCGGTTGAATTATCATCTGAGCTCCAAGTAACAGTGCCAACAGCTCCTTCAGGATAAAGAGTTGCTGAAAGCTGAATCTTGTCACCTTCTGCAACAGATGCAGATGAAGGTGCAACTCCGATACCGGTTACTTCAGGTGCTCCTGAGATAGAATCAGGTGTCTGTACTGTGCTGAAGAACGTTGTCTCATCCAAAGGATTTACAGAAGTATCAACAGTTACAGCCTTAATGGAAGTAAGCTTACCATCAAGTGTGTACTTATGCACTGTGCCAACGCCTGTGTAAATAAGTTCCTGACCATTTGCATCAGTTCCATCATTCTCTGTTGCATTGGTCTGATCGGGCATGTTGAATGTTCCCTTCTGTCTCCAAACGAACATAACAACACCATCTGTTGTTTTGGTCTTATAACCAAGTGCCCAATATCCGGGAGTTCTCTCACGCTCTACGAATAATCCCTTTGCAGCATCGTATGTCTGGCCTGTGATCTTTGCCAGAACATCAAGCGGAATTGCACTTGTGTTGATCGTAAGAGTGTCAGCACCTGTTGAAGAGATAACAACAGCTGCCATATTATCGTAGTAGTGAGCCTCATTGGTGCTGTCTGTTGCTTTTGCAATCTCAGAAACACCTGCAAGCTCGATAACGTCTCCAACAGTAAAATGTGCTGTTGAATCTTCTATGATGGGCGCTGCAACAAGACCTGCAACACCACGATATTCATAAATCTTAGGCATATCTTTTACCTCCCATCGAATTTTTATAAAGTGTTATAGCCTTATGGCTGATTGCTAGTTTGTAAAAAAATTATTTCCAAGCCTCTTCCGGTATGTGTTGATTCATCAGATGCAGCATCGAAGCCTTTTGATGGCACGATCCAACCATTCTGCTTAAAAAGGATCCTCGCATCACTGATCATCTTATAAACAAGCTCAGGATCTTCTGAGTAAAAATAAATATTAAAAGTCCAGTCTGTACCATATTCTTCATTGTCATAATGACTATGATCATCACTGTCCGGATTCCAGAATGTGAAAAAACTTGGAGGATATTGCTTTCCTTCCGCAAAGCTTCCCTGTCTGTATACCGGATATGAAAATGTCTCTAAAAGCTCAATAACCTTATCTTCCATCAGCTGAACCTTCTGAATCTTTTATCAATCTCATCCTGAAGAGATTCACCGATCTCTTTAACAAGCTTGTTTTTGTATCTTTTCCTAACATAGAGATCTTCAAGCTTATAATCAGGTGCCATCTTGGGAGTGCCTGTGATCAGAAATCCACCTGCCCCCGGCTTTGACTTATCAAAGCCAAGTCCGATCTCAATCACACTCCCTGATACAATCGGCTTTGGACTTGGATCAATAGCAGCAAGTGTCTCGCTGTTACTTGATCTGTATTTAGCCCCTGCAGGAAGGTATGCATTAGCAGAAGCTTCCTTGGTCTTTTCTTGGACCTCTTTTCCGGCTTCTTCCATCACTTCTGAGAAGATTTCAGGAATATCAGCTCCAAGCTTCTCAAGCTCTTCCGCATAACTCTCAAAACATGAAAAATCAATGCTCAGTCCATGATTCCTACTGGCCATTAAACATCACCGCCTAGCCTTTGCACTCTGATCTTTAGGAATTGATGCTGCATGTTGATATCCTCCGGAGATCCTAATATTCCATAGGTGCCTCCGGTTTCCTCAACATAAATCCTGCAGTTGGCTTTAAATCTTGGATCATACCATGTATCAATGGTTGCAGTATCAACAACTGAATAGACTTCATTCACATTGCTCTCTGTGCCTCCAAATGTCCTGAATGATCCAAAAAACTGAAAGCTTTCCTGAGGATCTGGGTAAACAGGCTTTTCAACGCCTTTTACAATCGTTGTGGTAGGCACAAGCAAGCGCATAGCCACATTAAAAGGCATTGCCGGCTTATATCTGCGCCTACTCCTTGCCATATCACAGACCTACCTTTTCAATGGCTACAGCACCGGTTGCCAGTGTTGCCTTGTAAAGATTAGCGTGATCAGCAACAACCTCATCACCTGTTGCGGTAACAGCTGCGCCTGCGATCTTGAATCCTTCATAATCGTATGTAGGAACAAAATAAACAACTGCAGCTGAGGTTGTACCTGCAAAATCAAAGCTCTTAACAGGCTCTGAAGCAATAAGATCTGTTGCAGGATTTTCATCTATAACAAAATCACCAACAGCATTATCTGCTGCATCAACAGCGGTGATTGTTTCGCCTGCAGCCTTAAGAATAAGTGCATACAGACTAAGAAGATCAATGGCTGTTACTGGAACAACTCTATCCTTGTTAATCATCTTTACTTCCTCCTATTTTTTGTATGATATCTGCGCAGCTCTTTGCATGAAGTAGCTTGAAAGCTTGCCTTCTCCTGCGCCATAATTCCATAAATCGGAAACGCCCCTTGCAACAATGCCCGGCGTGATGTTACTTGCCATCACGCCTGCATCCTTAAGAAAAGCAACAACTTCATCTATATATTCCGCAATCGTCTCATCCTGATAGGATCCGGTGATATTCAATGCAGTTTTTACGCTTGCAAGAAGCGCTGTTGCTGTTTCACTCATGGTTCATCTCCTTATTCAGCCTGCCACTTACCATCAACTACAGTAAGGACCTTGCCATCATCTGCTGCTGTCACTTCAGGAAGCAATGCTGAAGTTATGCTCTGTGCAACCTGTGCAAGTGCAAATATGATTTCAGAATTCAGTGTGAGATTCTCAACATCTGCAGCATCTCCGCCCATGGCAACATACAATGCTTTTAAAGCCTCAACATTTCCCATAAGACACCTCCGTCATCCCTTGATGATCTTGTAGAATCCGGTAGGATTGAGGACCTTACCATCAACTACGCAGAGAGCCTTATCAACCCACTCATTAGCTTCTTCATCGAAGTATCTTCTCATTGTGAAGCCAAAGTTCTCGTTGATAGCGTAGGATTCAGGCTGCCAGAAGAGTCCAACAACATCACCTGCATTAGCTGTATCAAAATCAGCAATAATATCAGGCTCGCACATAGCGATTTCTCTTCCAAAGAAACGTCCGTTAGGATTCTGAGCATCACCATCGTTAACTTCAAGGCCTGTTGCCTGTCTGAAGATAGGATTGTTGTTAGAATCAGCCATTGTCTCAAGGTGAGCATCGACAGTTGATGCTGCAAAGACAAATTCGCCTGCTCTATAGCCAAGAGGAAGCTTTGCGAAGAATTTCTTTCTCCAAGCTGTCCAATTGTCAAATTCAGCAGCTGTAAGAGTAATCGTGTTAACAACTCTGGGATCCTTAAGGATTCCGAGCATTGAACCATCACCGGAGCCATTCATGATACCTTCATCCATTGCCTGAAGATAAGCAATAGCGATTATTTTTGAAAGTTCAGCCTCAAAAGCTGAAAGTGTAAGGATTGTTGATAAGAAAGTCTGAGCGATTCTGATCTCAGCGGTGTTGTACTGGAATACAACAGGATCAAGCTTATCAACCTTCTGTCTGGGTGATACAGTGGATTCATTGATCCACTTGAAGGATGCTTCAAGTGCTCCAACAGCAATCTTCACGCCGCCCTGAACACTCATCTTTCTAACCTTCATGTAGAGGTTTCCATAGCGCTTGCGCACTGTGTTGATAACCTCATTCATAACTGTCATAGGAATGACTGCGCCTGTCTCGTTTGTAGAGATAGCTTCACCATTTCTAAGCTCTGTAGGAATGGGAGTACCCTTCTGGATATAATCCTTGAATGCCTGTCTGTACTCAAGTTTTGAAGTATAATCCTCTTCCTCAGATCTCTTCTGCTCTGTGCTGATTGCCTGTCCATAGGAACCAACAACATTGCCATTTACAACAGTTGCTGTTGCAGGCACCTGATCACGCTGATCCATGCCCTCAATGGTAGTTGCAGCTGATCTTGCCTGCTCTTCAGCCTCATTGATTGAATCAAGCTCTTCCTGACACTCAGCAATATCTGCGTTTACATCTTCCATCTGCTCATTTATGGATCTTACTTCTGAAGCATCTGTTGAAGCCTGTGAACGCTCCATAAGTCTGCTGAGCTTCTCACGAAGGCGCTGAAGGCGTTTTTCAAGTATTTTCTTTCTCATAACAACTTCCCTCCTAAGTAAATTGATTGTGATTTGAGCTTTAACAGCTCAAGTTCTTTTGATCTGGTGTCCACCTGATCTGTATCATTTGCGCTCCGGGCATTCTCCAACGCCTTTTTTGCATTCTCCAACGCTTCTTTTGAGCGTGCATTGATCTCTGTTGCTTCATAAGCCGGGAATGTTACAGCACTTACTTCAACAACTGTGCTGATCGCTTCAATGTGCCTTGTGGGATGATCAGATTCAAGATTCTCCCACCTCTCAGCATCAATGCCGAACATGAAGCTCATTCCGGTAATATCGCCACGCTGCACGCTGCTGTATAAGCTTCTAGCTTCTGCATTGTTCTCAATGTCGAGATTTACCCTTATAGCAAGGCCCATTGCATCTGTTGTAAGCTGCATTGTGCTGTTTGGCGTATTTCTTCTTGATCTGGCAAGCGGAATCTTAGAAAGATCATGATTTACAAGGAATCTCACATCTGTAAGATCTGTATTATCAAGTGCACCGGAATCAATGATTTCATCAAAATATCCAAGATCAGTCCTGCTGTTATACACAATCGGTCTGCCTGTGATGATTCCACTTCCTTCTGATTCTTCTGCCCGGATCTCAAAGCTATAGGATCTTTTCTCAAGTTCCTTCTTTGCCATCCTCCACCTCCAAAAAAGAAAGCCTACGATCCAAAAGGAGAAAAATGGTCTTTTCTCTTTAGGATCATAGGCTCATAGGCTCAATAGTTTTTATTCACTTTTAATTTTTACTTCAAAGATCTTTCCACATGACCGGCCTTTGCATTTCATAAAAATCCCTTTGCAATAAGCTGTCTCTGGATCATATTGAAAAACCTTTTGTCCGCAATATGGGCATCTGTACCATTTCATACTTCAATGATATCCTTTAGTCAGATATGAAACAAAATTTATGTTTCGCTTCCCCATGTAAACAGGTTCTTGGAATCAATAAGTGTTTCAAGCTGCTCATGCCAATCCTGTGGAATTCCCACCTGCTTTGCTTTGATGATGTAATTTATTCCGATTATGGGTTCGCTTCCCTGAAAATCTGGCAGATTAAAAGTCGTGCTTCCATCTCCGCTTCCAAATTTAGTACCTATAACAGCAAATAAATCTGAATAGGTTGTTCTGCTGATTGCCTGCCCTTGGCATAATATCCATCCTTCAGGAACTACATCTCCGCCAAAAGGCGATGTTACTCCAAGTGGTGTATCTGCGAAGAGCGTTGCCCCGGCTATAAGATTTTTAAGGTTATCGTATAGTGCCATATTTTTTCTCCTATTCCTACAACTTTCTAACCCTTATGTGCTATTTATGGGATGCAAGCATCCCCTCTTTTGCTTCGCAAAATTCACCCCTAATTGGGTAGTTTTTGGAGACGAGCACCGATGCTCTGGCTCGAGTACGAGGCAGCGTTGCTACCGCCCAGGAAGAAGGCACCGCGGCCCTGGCTCTGGCTGTAGTTACCACCGACGTACAACACCACGCCTGAAGCGCTATAGTAGCAGTGATCGCAGACATATGTATCATAGTCGCTATTACTAACAGTTTCATCAGGATAAAGCGCCCATTCAAGGCCTGATGATGAAGGCACGAAGAAGGACTTGATCTCATTAGATACTGTTGCTCTTGTACCAACCTTTGTGCCGCCTGTTGTATCTGAGAAGTTTGAAGGATTGTTGATGATCATTACATCTGCGCCTGCGAAGTAAACTCCATCGCACCAATCGAAAACATTGCCCCAGAGATCTTCGATATGTCTATACTGAGTATGTCCATATGTTGTTCTGTTTGCTGCGCTTGTGCCGGTATGATATATCATGCCATCAGTTGTGCCGGAATTCTGAACGGATCCTGAATCAGAGCACCCATATCCGATAACAGCTTGACTATTCCAATTCGCGTACTCGACAAGATATAGCATCATGATTGTCCAATACATAGCAAAATCGTACTGCCAATACTCGTTGCCAAGGTTGTGAATGCTCGATCTAAATGCAGATCTTGTCTTTGATGCCTGCGGTGCAACACCTGATGTTGATTTATATGTTGATGTTGCGCAGTGGTATCTACCTACATAAACAACATCCCTTTCACCTACATTGTCACCTCTTTTGGCATGAGCAGGTGAACATAAAAAACCGCTTCTTGGTATATTGGATATCTGGAGTTTCATTTTTGAACCAGTTTTTGTCCACCTATACCAATATTTAGGAATAGAAACAAGCGTGCCTGCTGTTGGATCTTCAACTATCTCCATACCCTTCCAAGGATATATATCATCAAAAGGAGATGAACCATCGCCATTATTAACAGCAGGTGAGGGATCTGAGAACTTTGCTGCTCCATCTGTTCTTGTCATTGCAGGGCTTGATCCACCATCCCACTCTACTCCAAAAAGATCTGATGAAGTAGGTGTTACATTTTGGAGCGCCTCATATACCGCATTGCTTGTTACCGGGCGCATATCTCCATCAGCAACAACATTTGAAACATCTTCAATAACACCACCGGGCGTTGCTATGAAGCTATACTTTGCTTTCTCTTCTGCTGTAAGCGCATCCCACTGATCCAGAGTGCCTTTGAATGTTCTAGTATTCGCAATGGAAGTTTCCACTGCCCCCATGAGGGCAGTGGCATTGTCATTATCAACAAAATTACTCATAATATCACCTCATTATCCAAGAAGGGCAATAAGATCATCAATCTGCTGCTGTGTAAGGCTCTCAGGCTCAGCTTCCTTAATGAGTGTAACAACATCCTTCTCATCAACTTCATCTGCATCCCAAGGATCATTTGCTGTGTGTGCTGCCTTAAACTTGTAAATCTTATCATCTGTGTATCTTACAACATCGCCAATTGCATAAGCCTTTGTTGCATCAAACTTCTCAGCGCAGATGATATCGAGAATTGCATCAATATCAACAAACTGTCCTAAGCAGTCCAACTTAAAGTTAGGTGTGTATTCATAATATGTCTTTCCTGCATCAACAGTTGTATCTTCTGAAAGCACATACTTACCACCAACAAGCTCATACCATCCTTCTGTAGAAGGATTCTCTGATCCAACAGGTGCCACAGCATCATAAGTTGAAAGATCAGCAACGCCAACATTTTCGCCTGCGTAGTATTTCTTTCCTGCTCCTTCAATAAATCGAGCATCTGTTGTAAAATCGTTGTTAATATTCCAGAGAAATCCATTTTCTGCTGCTGAAGGTGTAGCAGGAAGGCTTGCAAAAGGAATGCTTCCCTTAAAATGATAGCAGCCAAGCTTCTCGATCTTCTCTGCAATTGCTGTCATTAATGTAGTTGCATTAGAATAACTTACAAAATTGCTCATATTAAATTCCTCCTTAATCTAATAACGCCAATAAGGCATTTACCTGTTCCTGTGTAAGTGGCTCTGTGTCACCAAGAGCATCTTCCCAGATATAAGATGAATCTTTATAAATGCATCTGTAAAAGTGACCATTTTTATAAGTAGCTGTATCTGATCCGGTATACTGGATGATTCTATTCAGTAATGAAGCTGAAGCTGTAGGAATTACCGCATACTGAATTCCCCGGATGATATTGTGCAGTTCATCAAAGAATATTCCATTATCAAAATCTGCAATTTCATCAAGTTTAAGATTTACATTGCCTTTGCGGAATTCTTCTTCTAATGCGCCTTTAACGCCTGTTACATCTCCACCTGTGCCTCCGCTGTTTAGAATCTCTATAAGCAGATATTCAATCCTGCTCTGAGGTGGTTCGATATCATATGATGCACCAAGCATATTCATCAAGATTCTTTCATTGCGGCTTCTTGGCTCACCTAAATCTGTATATGGCATGATTCAACCTCCTATCATTCTTCTGTGACTGTTTCATTTTTATCAACTATGTCAACATTAACCTTGCCAAGCTGATACTGTGCAGCATTCTGAGCCTCAACCCAGTTAAGGGATTGATACCGCTTTCCTGCAAGCTCAGCCATTGGCTTAAGTCCAAGAGCTGTGCGCTTCTCATTTTCAAAGAGCGCTCCTGTTGGTGCCAAGATCTCGATCATCTGCAATGTCTGATCCATAGTCATAAAGATAAGCTCTTTTGGATATAGCTTGATCTTATTTCCAAAAGCAATCTGCCTCTGGGTAAACATTTTTTTGGTAAATTGCTGAGATATCGAAACTATAAGCGGCTCAAGTACCTTCTGATAGAATGCTTCATACTGCTCTTTTGTATAGTCTCCGGTAAGGATCGCAAGCGGCACTCCCCAATTCCTTAGGATCTTTTCATCTATGAATTTAAGAGTTGCTGCATCAACGATCTCTGCTTTACGTTCAAAAGGAATGAATTCAGCCTTCAGATCAAGCGGAAGGAAGCCATTTTCAGAATTTGCAAGCTTCTTTTCTAGCTCTTTCAGTGCTGCTTCAGTTCGCCCATCGTCTAGCATGGTATTGAATTTCACTATGCCATTGATCGCATAGCTTGCATTCATGGCCTTCGCAATATCTTTGAGAAGTGTTTCATTGAGCTGCAATGTTTTAAGGATTGCATCATTGTCTGGCTGTCCAAGCTCATTACCTCCCATATAGTCATTGAATGCATACTTATATCTGAGATGAATGATATTCTCATAAGGAATTGTTGTATTTGTAGAATTTGCGAAGGTAAACTTCACAAAAAGCTTCCCGGAAGCATCCTCGATAAAATCAACCTGAATAGGTTTCAAGGGATAAAGAGCCTCAAAATATCTTTTCTCTTCTCCAGTGTTCGGATCTGTCCATGTTCTATATACCGGAAGAATAAAAGCATTATCATTCAACAAAAGCATCCAGAGAGTTTTTTCCAAAAAATCACTTGTAGTCATTAAAGGATTCGGATTGTCAAGGATGCTCTGGATATTGCCCTGAACCGGCACCGGATCATTAAAGTCTGTGCCTGTCCTTATATGTGTAGGATTGAGCTTCTTCATCTCATCAACTATGCACTTAAGGACCTGCTGCACAATATCATTTGTATAGATATTGTAATTGAGATACTGGCCATACATCGGAAGCCATCCGTTCATAGTCGGTGCAAATTTCCATTTTTTAGGCTGTCTATGGAAAAGCTTATCAAATAATGACATTATATTTTTCCACCTCCAACTAGCTTTGCCAGATCTGAGCGATGCCGGCGATACATTTCATACAGTGATGCAAGCGTAACTGCTCCATCAATCTTATTTTCATTGTTAGTCTTTACAATAAGAGCCTGCCTTCGCTCATCCACCTTAAGGCAGCTATTCTTAAGACACCAATGATCAACAGGATTTTCATTGTAATTTATAAGCCTTGCTTTAAAATCAGCCTCAACAAGCCTTATTGCGTTATTAAGTGTTTTTGCATCCTGATTGATCAGTTCCAGATCAGCATATGGTGCGCTCTTGGTCCATCCATACTCTTCCATGCGTTTTAGAAAATCTTTGGAAAATTTCTGATCATAGCCGCATTTATAGAGAGTTATTCCAAGTTTTTTCTTAAGCTCTGCAAACCAATCTGCCACAACTGCGATATCTATATCATTTCCTTCACATATCTCAATAAAACCCTGATCTGCCCACTCCTTATACTTTGCCCCGGCGTTCCGATCATCATTTTCCGGATCCAGTTTAGATTGTGGGATAAAGTATCTCGTTATAATAAATTTAGTCTTATCGTCAGACTTCATGCAAAGAGCCTTTGCACAGCATAGATCCGTAGTCTCTGCCAGATCCACGTGGCCAAGGCAATAACTTCCTCTGAAATCCTCAATGTCAAACTTTGCATCATAGGTAAAATCTTCAATATTAAGCCAACTTTCAACAGCATTCTGATTTATGTTGAAATCCTTGGATAAAACAAATATCCTGTCAGCTTTGCTTTTCTTTGCAAGATCCACCTGTTCGTTTAGGTAATCCCATTTTTTTATGATTCCAAGTGTAGGATTCGATTTATACCATGATTTAGGATTCTGGAAGATCTCCTGCTCTGAATCCTGTGTATATAGCCAAGGCAGAAATCTTTGCCCGGAAATAGAATCATCTTCTCCATTGATGATAGCTCTGGCTTTTTTAAGCTCTTCCGAAAGATATCCATCCTGCACAAAGCCTTCAGTTGTGATTATTATGAATTTTGGGTTTTCCTTCAGAGATTGTGATTGTTCTATAGACTTTGCAATCACATTGTTCTTCATCTCATGTGCTTCATCCAGAATCGCAAAATCAATATTTCGTAAAAACTTGCGCCCTTCATCCTGCTTTCATACATTCAGAAGGGCGCAAGCCTCGTCCCTCCTTATTGCGTGTTCTGTCCGATAGCTTAAATATTTTCGTATTTGTAGCCTTGTTCATGATGAATCGCTGATTTCTTTTGGTATCAAGATCATCAGGATCATATAATTGCCGCATTGTATCAATGGCATCATAGACAATTGAAGCCTGTGCATCATCGTTGCTGCTGCACACAAGATCAGCACCTTCATTGCCAACTATGAACTCCGCATTATCAAGAGCGCTGCAGGTTTCACTTTTCGTATTTTTTCTAGCTATTAGCAAAAGCAGCTTTTTGAATCTATCGATTACCTTCCCGGAATCCTTAAGATCTTTTGACATCTTAAAACTGAAGAAAGCCTCAATGAAGGCTTTCTGCCATAGCATCAGCTGCATTGGCTTGCCGTAATAAGGCGATTTCGTAAGCTTAATGCAGTTTTCCATAAAATCCATGCGGATGTTTGCAGCATCGGTGTTGTAATAGTATTCCTCATTGTGCTTCAGATCCTCTTCAAGGTTCTCAAGCTCCATGATCAGTTCCATGCCTGCAATGATGTTTCCGCATTCAATTTCAGCTTTATACTTAAGTAGATTGCTATTGTCCGGTGTCCATATGGTATTTTTTTCAATCAGCATGCAATTCCTCCCGGCTCTTAACCCACTTGCGCAGTGGACTAATTTCTTCTGATTCTCCCAGATCCCCGGCAATCCTCAAAAGCAGCCTCATAGAGTTATTGTATTGCTGCAATAGCTCCTTATAGAGCTTTGCAGCCGGTGTTGCCTTCTGGATTGCAGGATTATTTGGATTCACCTTGATAAGCGGAAGCTTCCTGAGATCTTCCATCTGCTCTTCAAGATATACGATCTCACCTATGAGCTTTGAAGCTTTGATCTCATTTCCGCTATTTTCTTTGAATACAAGCTTTTCAAGTTCTTCTCTTCTATCCATATTCAAGACCATATAAGATTATTGCCAGAAGCTGCTGATCCTCTCATAACAAGCTGATAAGTGTTCACTGCAGTCTGTTGGAGCATGATATTCCCACTAAGGCTCTCTATCTTAGCAATTGAGATTGTTGTGCCTCCGATCACCTGAGTATAATATCCGGTGCCAACCCAACTGCTTGAAGGAATCTCAACATCATTTATGAAAATTGTATTGCTGCCATCATCAATATTTGATAGAAGCTGTTGTGATGTGCCATTGTGAATGAGTACGTTTTTCATCTGAGCACCTTTGTCTGGTATTTGAATCTAACAGTCGGAACAACAGAAGATGATGAAACAAATGTTGAGAAGTATACAGATTTTATTCCAGAAGGAATTGTGAAAACACCTACTTCACGTTTAGTCTCTGTACTTACAAGATTTCCTGCTGCATCGTAATAACCTGCGGCAAATGTATCAAGCATACTACCATTCCATGATGTTAGTCTTAATTCTGCAACATTAGTCAAATCAAATCTTCCTTTGGTGTCATCTCCACTAACGCTGTAATACCATGAAATCTCTGTAAGTGCCTGAATTTTTGCATTAAGAGAGTTGATCTTCTTATCAACCGGAGTCTGGCCTAAACTCTGAAGCTTTGCATATATAGAATCATTTATATTCTGAATGGCATCTTCAATTGCAGTAGGACCTATATCTGCAGGCTCTGATCCTAAAGATGTAAGCACTATGTAAATGCTTTCGATGTGTGATTCAACTGCTGTCTCTAGCGGATACCAAGCTCTTTCAAGAAGTCTCTCAACATTTAATTTTCTTTTGTTATCGCCCCAACACCAAGCCATGTCTTACCTCCTTAAGAAAGCGTAAACCATCCCATGTAATCTTCTTGTAACTGCTCAATTTTTGGCTCTATTACCTCTGTTAAAGGTACTATTGAAAGATCTTCCCTAAACACATATGCTTCCTCTAATTCAGTCATAGTAAGCCTCCTATAAAATTTTTTTGCGATTTTTTAAAATTTTTTGGGTTATTTTTCAATTTTTTTGAATTCAAAAATCTCATTTTGGGACTTTCTGCGGAAATTAAGAAGTCGGAGGCCAAGCGGGCTTAGGAAGACAATGGGGCT
>JAZLBB010000063.1:0-35949 GCA_045613465.1 Candidatus Egerieisoma sp. | reverse complement strand
CTTGAGGATCTGCTCGTCTGTAGCATTCTCCTTTTTAAGAGAACGGTAACGGTCACTCCATCTGCGGGCCTGTCTCATTATTGACTCTATCACGTTCTTAGGCACATCATCTGCAAAAGGCTTGTTTGTCTTCCAACGCAGTTCTCTATTGAACTGTTTCTGCAAATCCTTGCCCAAATGCTCTGCGACAGCCTCCTCTGCATATTTCTGCATCTTGGCATTTATTGGCGTATAGATTTTTAAACCGTCCTTATCCAAATTATATTTGGTACCGTCGGGTTTAAGATTCTTGTTCAGCCATCCGTACAAAGGATCATCCATCCACGACGTAGAGTCAGCTCTATAATCCTCTACATTATTGTAGTTCTTTCTCTGCGGCTCCTTGGCATTCATCACCCTCTTTATCATATCTCTGAAATGGGGTGCCAAACCCGAGTTGTGATCCTGTCGGGAGTATGACAAAGTAATTGGAAGTTCCCTCAGCGAATCCCTCTCCTCTTTGGTGATGTATCCATACTTGCACATCTGACCTATTACATGGTTACGGCGTACAAGGGATTTTTCAGGATTTCGCACAGGGTTGTAGCGGGTTGGCATGTTTACCATTCCCACAAGCAACGCACTCTCCTCAACATTGAGTTCTATTGGGAGTTTGCCAAAAAAGGTTTGCGATGCCGCCTTTATACCGTATGCATTGCTGCCAAAAAATACGGTATTCATATACATGCTCAATATTTCCTGCTTAGTATAGTTCCTCTCAAGCTTTACAGCCGTTATCCACTCTTTAAACTTATTGGTACCGAGCACTACATATTTTGCTCCAGGGATGCGGGATTTTACGGTATCCCTTGGGAAAAGCGATTTGGCCAACTGCTGCGAAAGAGTACTTCCTCCACCTCCTGAAGTTCTGTTTCCCATAATGAAAGATTTCACAATCACCCTGGCCAAACTTTTTGCATCTATACCGCTATGATTATAAAAACGGACATCCTCAGTAGCTACTATAGCATCTTTAAGAGGTTGTGACAATTCATCAAAAGTAACATATGAACGGTTCTCTACATGGAAAGTATTTATTACAGTACCGTCTTCTGAAATGATTTGTGTAGCCAGATTGCTCTTTGGATCCTCCAACTCTTCAAAAGATGGAATATCTGCAAAAATACCTACACAAAGGAGTGCACACAGCACCATTACTACAGGGGCAAATGCCAAGATCCACACCCATTTGACCACCTTTTTCCTATTCTTTATTTCCATAATTCTACTCCCGACAATTTGTTGTAAAACGCCACATTTTGGCAAAATTACTAATAAAAATTTGGTTTTTAACCTACTTTATGTCTTACTTTGCAAATTCATGGAAATAAGTATGTAATGGGAGAGAATCTAGTAATTGTGGAGTCGCCTGCAAAGGCAAAGAAAATTGAAAAGTTCCTTGGAAAAGGGTTTACTGTAAAATCCAGCTTTGGACATATCAGAGATCTTGAGAAAAAAAATCTTGGCATTAACATAAATGGAGGCTTTGAGCCCAACTACGAAGTTTCATCAGATAAGAAAGCGGTAGTTGAAGAGCTTAAGAAACTTGCTAAAAATGCACAGATGGTGTGGCTTGCATCCGACCCCGATCGCGAGGGAGAAGCTATTGCATGGCACTTGTTCCACACTCTCAAACTGAAAGAAGAAAATACAAAACGTATTGTTTTCCAAGAAATTACAAAAGATGCCATTCTTAATGCTGTAGAAAATCCACGTTCTATAGACAACAACCTTGTTATGGCTCAACAGGCACGCAGGGTACTTGACAGGCTTGTAGGCTTTGAACTCTCTCCAATTTTATGGAAAAAGGTTGCTCCAAAACTTTCTGCCGGCAGAGTGCAGTCTGTTGCAGTAAGACTTATTGTTGAGAGGGAAAGGGAGATAATGGCATTTGAGTCAACACCTTATTTTAGGGTAAACGGCATCTTCCATCCGGCAAGCGCAAAAAAAGGAGTAAAGGTAAACGGCACACTTAATACCAGATTCAATAATGCAACTCAGGCACTTGCTTTCATTGAGAAATGTAACGGTGCAAACTTTGCAATTGAGAATATTGAGAAGAAAAGCATTTCCCGTACACCAGCTCCACCATTCACTACTTCTGCCTTGCAACAGGAGGCTGCTCGCAAATTGGGCTTTTCTGTCTCTCAGACCATGAGAATAGCGCAAAAATTGTATGAGGATGGACTTATTACATATATGCGTACCGACTCTACCAATCTCTCCAATCTTGCTATTGGTACAATCAAGCAGGTAGTTACAGAAAACTTTGGTGCTGAATATTCAAAGGTAAGGGCATATAAGACCAAAACTAAAGGGGCACAGGAGGCACACGAGGCTATTAGACCTACATTCCCTGCAAACATGACTATTGAGGGAACTGCTCAGGAGAAAAAATTATACGAGCTAATCTGGAAAAGGGCGGTTGCCAGCCAGATGGCAGATGCAGAGCTTGAAAAGACAGAGATTACAATAGGCAGCAACAGCTTTGCTGAGAAATTCATCTCCCAAGGTGAGCAGGTTGTTTTTGACGGTTTCCTTAAATTATATATAGAAGGTAATGATGACGAGGATATGGAGAATGAGACACAAGTTCTTCCAGCCCTTGCAGATAATGAGGCGATGGATTCTGTAGAGATTACCGCTACCGAACGTTTTACTCAAAAACCTCCACGCTATTCTGAGGCAAGTCTTGTAAAGAAACTGGAAGAATTGGGTATTGGACGCCCTTCTACATATGCACCAACAATCTCTACAATAACCCAGAAGAGAGGATATATTTTAATTGACAGCCGCGAGGGTATTGAGAGGGAATATACCCAAATTCTGCTTAAAGGTGGCAAGATATCACAACAGTCAAAGAAAGAGATTACCGGTGCCGAGAAAAAGAAACTGTTCCCTCAAGATATTGGAATTCTTGTAACCGATTTCTTGGGCAAGAACTTTGAGAATATTCTCGATTATGGCTTTACCGCAAAGGTTGAGGAAGATTTTGACCAGATTGCAGCAGGTAAACTGGTATGGAACAAAGTTATTGAATCATTCTATACACCATTCCATGCCCAGGTAGACCAGACATTGCATGACAGCACCCACACCAATGCAGAAAGGGTACTTGGAACAGATCCTCACACTGGCAAGACAATGATTGTACGCCTTGGAAAATTTGGGCCTCTTGTACAGAAGGGAGCCAATGATGATCCCGACAAACAATTTGCCTCATTGCAGAAAGGACAACTTATAGAATCCATTACAATGGAGGAAGCCCTTAAGCTTTTTGAGTTGCCAAGAACCATTGGTGAGCATAACGGAAAGGTAATTGTAGCAGCAATTGGCAGATTTGGTCCATACATAAGACACGACGGCAAGTTTATTTCACTTGGCAAGGAGCATGATCCACGTACAGTAACCCTTGAAACAGCTATTGCACTTATTGAAGAACATGCCAAAAAAGAGGCGGAGAAATTCATTGCCAATTTTGAAGCGGAAGACATACAAGTCCTTAATGGCCGTTTTGGTGCATATATCAAGCATGGTGGGGCTAACTATAAGATACCTAAGGGAACAGATGCCAAATCACTTGATGCCGCAGCGTGTCTTGAGATTATTGCAAATACCAAGCCGTCGGGAAATAAAACAGCAAAAAAAGGTAAGAAATAAAAATTTATTAGGCCTCTGAAGGTGTCTAGTGGGCTTTTTTCTACCTGGCTTATTCCGTTTTGTAAATATTTTTTATATTTTTGTGTATAATAATTACAAATTGTAACGGAAATGCTTAAACATCAGATAGACGAAATAGACCAAAAGATCCTTTCTTTCCTGGTTAAGAATGCACGAATGCCTTTCTTGGAGATTGCAAGAGAGTGCGGCGTTTCTGGCGCGGCAATCCACCAGAGAGTAAAAAAAATGGAGACCTTAGGAATTATTACAGGCTCCAGGCTGCTGGTAAAACCTCAGACTCTTGGCCTTAATGTATGCGCTTTTGTTGAGGTAAGCCTATCTGAAGCAAATAAATATCCTGAGGTAATTGAATGCTTTAAACAGATATCAGAGGTTGTTGAGTGTCACTTTGTTACAGGCAAGCACTCTTTGCTACTAAAGATTTACTGTACAAACCACGATCACCTTATGGATATCCTTATAAACACCATTCAAAATATTCCGGGTGTACTCCAGACAGAAACCATGGTATCTTTAGACCAGGCCATTGAAAGACAAGTTTGGGTTAAGAGTTATCCTAACAAGAAAGGGAGCAAGAAAAAATAAACTATAGCTCCTTCTCCTGCATAAGTGAAAGGAATATCCTGGCCATCATGAGGTCTTCAGGCGTTGTGAGTTTTATATTAAAACGGCTTCCCTCAGATGTAGCAACTTTATATCCACTACTCTCCACAACAGATGCATCATCTGTAAATGTTGGAGAGTATGCTTTTTTATAGCACTCTTTAAGTATGGTTGAATCAAACACCTGTGGTGTCTGTACAAACATATACTCATCTCTGTTTACCGTCTTTGAGCCATCTGGCATTCCATCCTTTCCATAAGTTTGCATTCTCATAGACTCTATTGATGGCAATACCGGTATCACACCTGCCACTTTTTGCTTTGTAAAATCAAAGTTAAAGAGTTTCTCCAGCATCTTCTTTGGCACAAATGGTCTCACACCATCGTGCACTGCCACTATTGCCCCGTCGGGAACATGCACAAGGGCATTCTTTACCGAATGGAAACGGGTTATTCCACCCGAAACAATTGTATGTCTGAACCAGATATTTTTTTCAAAACAATAATTTCTCCAGTACTCTTTATATTCCTGCGGAAGTGTTATTATAATATTTGCGTGAGGATACCACTCTCTGAACATCTCTATTGTACGCAAAAGCACAGGTTTGCCTTCAAGTTCAATGAATTGCTTTGCGGTATTTCCGCCCATTCTTCTTCCAACACCGCCTGCTGTTATTATTATATATAAATTGCTGGAGTCCATCTGTGGGAGTGTTTAAAATTATCTAAATAAAATACACGCAAATATACCAAATTATAGACGTTTTTTTTGTAATTTTACAACCTATTATAGATTGGAATTATGGCATTTTCATTTTTGACACAAGAACTGGCAATTGACTTGGGTACAGCCAATACAGTAATCTTTATGAATGACAAGATTGTGGTTGACGAACCTTCTATTGTAGCGATTGACCAGCACACAAACAAACCTATTGCCTTTGGACATAAGGCAAGGTTGATGCATGAGAGAACTCATCCAAACATAAAGACTATACGCCCTCTTAAAGATGGTGTTATCGCAGACTTCAACGCTGCAGAGATGATGATTAGAGGTTTTGTAAAGATGATAAACAACAAAAGATCACTTTTTAGCCCTAGTCTTAAGATGGTTGTATGTATCCCATCTGGAAGTACTGAGGTTGAGATCCGTGCCGTACGCGACTCCTCTGAGCATGCAGGCGGCAGAGATGTGTATATCATCTACGAGCCAATGGCTGCAGCCCTTGGTATAGGTCTTGATGTTGAGGCCCCTACAGGACACATGGTTGTAGATATAGGAGGTGGTACAACTGAGATTGCTGTCATTTCCCTTGGAGGTATTGTGTGCAAGGAGAGCATAAGGGTTGCAGGTGATGTGTTCACATCCGAGATCCAGCAATATATGCGTCAGCAGCACAACATTAGAATTGGTGAGATTACAGCTGAACTTATTAAGATAAATGCAGGTTCTGCACTAACCGATCTTGAGGATGGCCCTGATCCATACGTAGTGAAAGGTCCAAACCTTATGACTGCACATCCAGTTGAGGTTTCTGTAACTTCTCAGGAGATTGCTCATTGTCTCGACAAGTCCCTCGCAAAGATTGAGGCCGCTGTCCTTTCTGTACTGGAGCAGACTCCACCTGAGCTTTACTCCGACATTGTAGACAGAGGTATATTCCTGTCGGGAGGAGGTGCTCTTATAAGAGGATTGGACAAGAGACTTCAGGAGAAGATAAACATTCCATTCCACATTGCTGATGACCCTTTAAGAGCTGTTGCAAGGGGAACCAGCATTGCACTGAAAAAAGCGGAAAAACTCACATTCCTAATGAGATAAAATAAATGAGAATACCTCCTTCATTACTTCTTGGATTGGGGAGGTTTCTCCTTTTTATCCTATTGGAGACTGCCTGTATCTACATGGTAAGTCACAATGGAATTGTGCAGAAATACCGACTTATAGGCAAGCTCCGTCAGGTTCAGGGGTTCTTTTGGGAAAAATATTCATCAATAAATGAATACACATCGTTAAAAGAGACAAACCAGCTGTTGGCCAAAGAAAATGCGCTCCTCATTCACCAGCTCTACTCAAACAATGATGCAGACACTACCTTGTCTGCATCCCAAAAGCAGCCATATTCATTTATAAATGCCAAAGTTATACGTAATACCATTGGCACTACCCACAATTATCTTATCCTTGACAAAGGATCTAAAGATGGGATAGAAGAAGATATGGGGGTAATTACACCTACTGGAACAATAGGTATAACCAGAGCTGTAAGTGAAAACTACACTTACGTCCTTTCATTCCTTAATACCAGCCAGCAGGTAAGTGCAAAAATTGGTAAAAACGGAGCCTTCGGTCCACTTTTATGGGACCCTAAACGCTCTGGAATGGCCATCCTGGAGGAGATCCCGCAACACCTTGAGATAAAGAGGAACGACACCATATACACCAGCGGATACTCATCATTTTATCCACCAAATATCCCGATAGGTATTGTTGAAGACTCCCGACTGGTAAATGGAGTGCATCTGCATCTTGATGTAAAACTGCTACAGGACTTTCGTAGCATAAACCACGTAATGGTAGTAAAAAACAACAATAAAGAAGAACTGGACAAATTGGTAAAAGCGGCAACAGACAAATGAACAGAACTCTAAAATATATTACCCTTGGGGTTATGATGATCTTTTGCCAGATTCTGGTGAGTGAATATGTAAATATATGGGCTGTACTGTATATTGCCATATTTCCCCAGTTTATCATTGTACTTCCTCCAACCATGAACAAATCGGTGTATATGCTGATTGCTTTTGCTCTTGGTTTGAGCATAGATATATGTGCAGATGGCGTACTAGGGCTGAACGCTGCAGCCCTTACCGCCATGGCCTACTCCAGAAGTACCATACTAAAACTGACCGTTCCAAAAGCAAGTTTTGAGAGCTATGAGAACATTCCCATAATACCGCGGACTGTAGAAGTGAGCAAGCTCGCTCTGCTCAATGTTCTTATGCTTTTCGTATTCTTTACTGTATATGTGCTGCTAGACTCTGCGGCAACTTTCTCTTTTGGATACACACTGCTGAAAATACTTCTTTGCGTTGTAGCAAACAGCATAATAACATTCATCTGCAATATAATTCTATTGGATAAAATTCTCAGATAGGATGGAAAAGAAAACTGTGCTCATACTAGGTGTATTGGCTGTTGGCCTTATTCTCATCATGCAGCTGTTCAATCTGCAGATACTTAAAGATGAGTACAAGATTACTGCAGAAAATAACGCATATAAGTATGTAACCCGTTATCCGGTAAGAGGTCTTATCCTTGATAGGAACAATAATATTCTTGTAGGTAACAAGAACACCTATGACATTATAGTAACCCCAATAGAAGTAAAGCAGTTTGACACTCTTGATTTTTGCTCAATCTTCAATCTAGACCCTCTGGAAGTAAGGGAGAAGTTTAAAGAATACCGCAAATACCGCAGAAAAATAGGATATCAGTCAAGAGTATTTCTTAAGCAGGTATCAGATGTGCAATACAGCATCTTTATTGAAAAGGCATACAAATTTCCAGGATTTAGTGCTGTTTCCAGAACTTCACGCAACTACCCGTTTGCTGCAGGAGCCAATTTATTTGGCTATATTACAGAGGTAGACCAGAAGTTTTTGAATAATAACCCTGATTACCGCAGCGGAGATTATGTGGGGGCAAGCGGACTGGAAAAATCATACGAGCACCTTTTAAAGGGAGAAAAAGGCTACAGCATTCTATTAAGGGACGTCCATAACAGAATACAATCAAGTTTTGAGAATGGAGCTTATGACAAAGCTGCCGTTCCAGGCAAAGATATTGTCTCTACAATCGACGGTTATCTCCAGCAATACGGAGAAGAGCTGATGCAGAACAAAGTTGGCAGTCTTGTTGCCATTGAACCTTCAACTGGAGAGATATTGGCTCTTATATCCAGCCCCGGAATAAACATTGAGCAGCTTGCTTCCATAAACAAGCACTACAATGAAATTGCCAATAATCCATACAAACCTATGTTCAACAGGGCTGTAATGTCTGCATATCCTCCAGGATCTGTATTCAAACTGGTAAACGGGCTAATTGCATTACAGGAGGGGGTAATAACCCCAAATACCAGATACAACTGCAATATGGGCTATTCATACGGTGATAGAAAACTTGGATGTCACGCCCATCCGTCACCTACGAATCTTACCCAATCCATAATGATGTCGTGCAATGCATACTACTGCCACGCATTTAGGGGAATTCTGGAGAACAAGAAATATGAAAATATTGGAAGTGCCTTCAACAGTTGGAGAGAAATGGCAATGAGCTTTGGATTTGGGCGCAAATTGGGAAGCGATTTCCATGCAGAACTTGGAGGAACCCTTCCTAAAACTGCCACATACGACAAAATATATGGCAAGAACAGATGGAACCCCCACTCTATAATCTCACTGTCTATTGGTCAAGGTGAAATTGGAGCCACTCCTCTTCATCTTGCAAACTTGGCCGCTACCCTTGCCAACCGAGGATATTACTATATTCCTCATTTGGTCAAGGATTCACCTGGTTATACCATTGACAACAGATTTAAGGAGAAAAACTATACTTTGGTTGATACAACACATTTCCATAAAGTTATAGAAGGTATGTACCAAGCTGTAAATGCTGCACCTGGAACAGGAGGCACAGCAAGACTTGCCCATGCACCGGGACTTGAAATTTGTGGCAAGACAGGTACTGCACAAAATCCTCATGGAAAAGATAATGCCGTATTCATCTGTTTTGCTCCAAGGGAGAATCCTAAGATTGCCATTGCTGCATATATAGAGAATGCAGGATTTGGAGGAACATGGGCTGCTCCTATAGCATCACTGATGGTTGAAAAATACCTTACCGGAGAGGTAGCCCGTACCGATCTTGAAAAGAAAATGAAAGATGCTAATCTAATGCAGTTTGTACCTGTAAAGAAGAGACGTTAAATATGGGACAATATAAATTTGGGAAAATAGATATACCTCTGGTAATATGCTATCTGCTCCTTATATTCATCGGGTGGATAAACATATTTGCATCTTTGTATTCAGAGGAATATAGTTCCATCTTTGATATGAGCCAAAGATACGGTATGCAGTTTGTCTGGATACTTACATCGCTTGTTTTGGCAATTTGCATTCTATACGTACTCAACCCAAAGATATACAGCGTACTCTCCCCTCCAATATATCTGTTTGTATGTATGTTGCTGTTTGCCGTAATATTCCTTGGCAAGGAGGTAAATGGATCACGCTCTTGGTTTCAAATAGGTCCTGTAAGCTTCCAGCCAGCAGAGATATCCAAAATAAGCACATCGTTGTTCCTGGCACACATAATGAGCAAATACAACTTTAAGCTTGGCAAACTCAAAAACGCATTGGCAGTTGCAATGGCAATCCTTTTGCCTATGGCCCTTATTGTAATGGAAAAAGAGACAGGCTCCGCGCTGGTTTATTGCGGTTTTGTATTTTTGCTTTACAGAGAAGGACTGAGCGGATGGTTCCTGATTTTTGGTATGCTGTCAATTGTACTGTTTGTAGTTACACTAGCTGTCTCCCCTCTGGTTGCACTTCTGATATTGTTTGTGCTGTCGGGAATAATAAATGGAATATATACAGGCAGGTTATGGTCACATTTGGCAGCAATTATCCCGACATCTGTTGCAATTGGATTCCTCCCATATGTTTTTAATAGGTACTTTCCTGAATTTGATGCCATTAGAGTAGAACATATTGCTCTTGGAATAATGATACTTTTGATATTCCTTACCCTGATAAAGTTTAAAGGGAAAAGGCTAAAGCATCTTAAATATCTCCTTCTGGGGTTTGTCTGTTCTGTAATTCTGATATTTTCTGTGGAATTCATTTTCCATAATATTCTGCAACCGCACCAGAGATCCAGAATTGAAAACCTCCTTGGAATTAAGGAAGATCTGATGGGGGCAGGATATAACGTACATCAGTCCAAGATTGCAATAGGCTCAGGCGGACTTACAGGAAAAGGATTCCTTAACGGGACACAAACAAAATTTGATTTTGTCCCTGAGCAAAGTACCGATTTCATTTTCTGTACTGTAGGTGAAGAGTGGGGATTTGTGGGATCTGTTATCGTAATCTCCATTTATATGATTCTGATAACACGACTAATTATTTTAAGTGAGCGTCAAAAAGACCGCTTTACACGTATTTATGGATATTGCGTTGCTTGCTGTTTCTTTATGCACTTTTTCATAAACATAGGAATGACTATGGGGCTTGTACCAGTAATAGGTATACCTCTTCCATTGCTCAGTTATGGAGGCTCTTCATTATGGAGTTTTACTATCCTGCTGTTTATATTCCTTAAACTGGATATGGAAAGGTGGAGATACTAAAAAAGGCAGAAATCCTTAGGATATCTGCCTTACTATTCAAGCATTACACTTTTATCTTACCTTTCCCAAAATCAGACATGAGTTGTGGCCACCAAAACCAAAGGTATTGTTCATTGCCACATTTACCACTCTGTGCTGAGCTTTGTTCAATGTGAGGTTCAGTTTATAATCTATTTCGGGATCCTCCTCTTTAAAGTTGATTGTTGGAGGAATAATACTGTTGCAGATTGCATCAATACAAGCCATTGTCTCAATTGCACCTGCACCTCCCAAAAGATGTCCTGTCATGGATTTGGTTGAGCTGATGTTAAGTTTGTAGGCATGCTCGCCAAATACATCCTTAACTGCCTTTAGCTCTGCCTTGTCTCCAAGTGGAGTAGATGTTCCATGAACATTTATATAGTCTACATCCTCCGGTTTCAAGCCTGCCTCCTCAAGAGCCAGTATCATAGCCTCTTTAGCACCTGCCCCTTCAGGATGCGGAGCTGTAATGTGGTGGGCATCGGCAGACATGCCTGTTCCCAAAACCTCTGCATAGATTTTTGCACCGCGTGCAACTGCATGCTCATACTCCTCAAACACCAGAATACCACAACCCTCACCAATTACAAAACCATCTCTTGTCTTGTCAAATGGTCTGCTGGCTGTAGCATACTCCTCATTGTTTGTAGATAAAGCCTGTGCAGAGTTGAATCCACCAACACTTGCAACTGTAACACCGGCCTCTGCGCCTCCTGTTACAATCATGTCGGCCTTATTCAACCTTATCATGTCAAAAGCATTGGTCATTGCATGAGCAGATGATGCACACGCCGATACTGTTGCATAGTTAGGGCCCATAAAACCATATTTGATGGAAATAAGGCCTGCAATGATATCAGGAATCATTTTTGGAATAAGAAAAGGGTTAAAGCGAGGTACTTTACCTGCCTCGCTATAACCCAATACCTCTTCAGTAAGTGTTTCTATTCCACCTATTCCTGAACCAACTATTACTCCGACACGTTTCAGATTAACCTTCTCCAAATCAATATTGCAATCAGCTACAGCCTGATCAGCTGCCACCTGAGCATATTGTGCAAAGCGGTCCATTTTTCTAGCCTCTTTGCGGTCAATTCCGTAGTCTGCCGGATTGAAATTCTTTACCTCACAAGCGAATCTGGTTTTAAAAAGTGATGCATCAAACCTTGTAATAGGGCCTGCACCGCTAACACCATTGTTCAGATTTGTAAAATACTCCTCCACACTGTTACCTAGCGGATTGATAGTACCCAATCCGGTAATGACAACTCTTCTCAACTCCATGGATTCTCTTAAGACAAATTATTTCTGGTTAGCCTCAATATATGAGATTGCATCTCCTACTGTTGCAATTTTCTCTGCAGCCTCATCTGGAATTGTGATCTCAAATGCTTTCTCAAACTCCATGATAAGCTCTACTGTGTCAAGTGAATCAGCTCCTAAATCTTTTGTAAAGCTAGCCTCTGGTGTAACCTCAGCTGCATCAACGCCCAATTTGTCAACGATGATTTCCTTAACTTTAGAAGTAATATCTGCCATGATTTAAAAAAAATTAGTTAATAAAATAAGTTTATAATTTTAGTTATTTTTAACCTACTACAAAGTGCGAAGTTAGTAAAAAAAATTAAAATTTGGCTATTTTTGCCGTCAAAACAGAAGACAACATGAAGAATATTGCAATATTCGCCTCTGGGAACGGCACAAACGCAGAAAATATTATCAATCATTTTAATGGAGGCAATATTGCTGATGTAAAGATTGTTATAACCAATAAGGATACAGCGCCGGTAATTGAGAGAGCCGGCAAATGCGGTGTCCCCGCCATTGTGCTTCCACGCGAGGAGCTTGTTGCCGAAAACCCGACAACTCTAATGACTCTGCTCCAGCAGCACAATATAGAAACAATAATCCTTGCAGGATACCTGCTGAAGATACCACAGATCCTCACCAGCACCTACAAGGATAATATAATTAACATTCACCCTGCCCTCCTGCCAAAATTTGGAGGAAAAGGGATGTATGGCATAAATGTCCACAAAGCTGTCATTGCAGCATCGGAGACCGAATCTGGAATAACAATCCACCTGGTAGATGCCGTATACGACAACGGCAAAATCCTTTTCCAGGCTAAATGTCCGGTCTTCCCGACAGATACTCCAGAAAACCTGGCATCAAGGGTACAGGCCCTTGAGCAAAAACATTTTCCGGAAATTATTGGGCAGTACCTAAGCGGCGTTCTTTTTTAGTTTAGCCTTAACCTCCTCAAAACCCTGTCCATATACACCCATTACAGTTGACACAGTGAAGAATGCCCTGCTGTCAACCTCCTTAATGGCTGCCATCACCTCATACATATCAGATTTTCTGGTAACAACCATAATCATCATACTCTCCTGTTTTTTATACCATCCAAGAGAGTTAATTGCGGTTATACCTTTATTCATCTCATAACACAGTTTATCTGCCAATTCCTCATACTTACTGGTTATTACAAGCATCTGTACAGACTGTTTGTTTCCGGTAAGCAACTGATCTACGGTGTATGAAAAAGCTACAGTAACCACATATCCGTATACTATATCCTGAAGAGATTTGTCGGGAAGAAGAAGGATTGAAGAGATTATCAAAAAATCTGATATCATAAATACCTTGCCAGGAGACACCTCTTTATACTTGTTTATCACCAAAGCAATAATATCAATACCTCCTGTACTTCCACCCTGGGTAAACACCAATGAGATACCTACTGCACTCATTGCACCACCAATAATTGAATTGATAAGGTTATCCTCAATATTTGATACCCACGGAATATGTGGGAAAAGCTCAAAATAAAGGGTACTCACCAAAATACAGTAGATAGTCTTAAATCCAAATCCCTTACCCATTATAATGGTTCCTGTTATAAGGAGCACCGCATTTATAATAAGATACGAGTATGAGATTGGGAACCCGAATGCATAGTTAAGAATTGAAGACATACCTGTTACTCCACCACCGGTAATCTGGTTAGGAATAAGGAAGGCTGTCCAAGAAAAGACATACAGTGCAAGGGCAAAGGCCATTACACTGTACTCTTTAATTATCTTATACGAAACGTGTTTCATATGTTATTTATTGAATGTTGCCACTGCGTTCTCAAGGAATTTCTTGAACTCGTCTTTGTCAAGATTATATCCCCTAGGTTCAACCACCTGATTGCCCTCTGCATCAACAATAATGTAATAAGGCATAGCATTTACCTTATATTTCTCCATAATGAAATTTGTATTGATTTTACCAAGGCTCTTAAGCACTTTACCATTTGGCAAAGTAACCCAATCAGCCTGTGCAACCTCTGTCTTTACATCACCGTAAATTGAAACAAACACAAACTTATTATTTAGAATATCCTTAATCTGAGCATCTGAGAACACTCTTGACTCCATCTCCCTGCAGTTTACACATGCTGCACCTGTAAAATCAATAAATACAGGTTTCCCGACAGTTTTTGAATACTCCATTGCCTCCTCAAGATCAAAGAATCCTGGAATACCGTCAATATGTTTCAGACCCATGTCGGTAAATTTCTTTGCAGGATATGGATTATTATGATTATCGGCAGCTGCAGGACCGGCCTGAACAACCACATTCTGTTTAGCCAAATTGAAATCAATGCTCTCAATAGGAGGAAGGTAACCGCTCAACGCTTTAAGAGGTGCACCCCACATGCCTGGGATCATATATACCACAAATGAGAATACTATAATTGAAAGGAACAATCTCTTGACAGAAAGATGATCCTCTGGTGTGTCGTGTGCAAAACGAAGTTTGCCCAACAAATACATTCCCAACAGGAAGAATACTACAATCCAAATTGCAAGATAAACCTCTCTATCCAACAAGTTCCACTGGTAAACCTGATCTGCAACGCTTAGGAATTTCAATCCCAAAGCCACCTCAATAAAACCAAGTACAACTTTTACTGAGTTCAACCATCCACCGCTCTTAGGAAGATCCTTAAGCAAAGAAGGGGCAAATGCAAACACTGTAAATGGAAGGGCAAATGCAGCCGAGAAAGCAAACATGGTAATGATAGGCTCCCAAATCTCGCCCTGTGTACTCTTGATAAGCACCGAACTTACAATAGGACCGGTACATGAGAACGATACAAGTACCAATGTAAGTGCCATAAAGAATACTCCTACAAGACCACCTTTATCACTCTTGGCATCTGTTTTATTCACCATCCAACTTGGCATTGTAATCTCAAATGCACCAAAGAAGCTGGCTGCAAACACCATAAAAATAATGAAGAACAGGATATTTGGAATCCAGTGTGTAGCCAACCAGTTAAAGATATCAGCTGTAACTGCATCACCACCCAAGACATAAGTAAGCAGAATAATAACAGCGATTGGAACTGTATAAAGAGCCACAATAAAGAATCCATACATAGAGGCATAGAACTTACCTTTACCCTCCTTGCTCTTAAGGAAGAACGATACGGTCATAGGAACCATTGGGAACACACATGGAGTAAGCAAAGCTACAAATCCCCATGCAATAGCCTCAAGTATTACTGCCCATATAGATTTTCCACCCTCTTTTTTAAGAGGAGATACCTTAGCCTGCTCAGTCTGAGCACCACCCTGCGATGCAGGAAGTTTTACAACAATATCCTCATCGGTAGGAGGGAGACAACTACCCTCATTGCATGTCTGCCACTCAATGGTAAGTTTTACAACTGGAGCCTCTCCTGTCACCTCAACTTTTTGAGCAACCTGAACACCTGTACCACAGGTACCAATCTCCATTCCAAAGTTATTGTCAAATGCTTTATGAGACTCAGTTTTTAGATAAGGCTCACCAACAGCCTTAACACCCTCTCCGCTTACAACAACTGAGGTTGCTATAGGACCATCAGTATAAGGGCCAAGGTCATAAATATGCCAGTCTCCAGAAATTTCTCCTGTAAGGACAACCTCATAAAGGTTCTCAGAAAGCTTGTTTGCTTTACCGCTCCATGAAACAGGATTTTCCATCTGGGCAAAAGCAACGCAGCCTACAAGCAGAGCTACGGTTGAAAGAAATAATTTTTTAAACATCTATAAATAATTTTAATATAATCAGTTAAGAACACCGCAAAAATAATAAATTCCCTCTATTTTCTGTTATATCTGCGAGGCAACCTCTGTTTGGCCGCCTTGTCTATAGCTTTTACAACAGCCTCCTCCATTGGATAATATGCGTCGGGGTAAGGATGGCAATGATCTTTAGAAAGTCCCTCTTTAAGTGCACCTTTCTCATCAGACATAAAAGAATGATAATCCACATACTCAAAACTTTGCTCATCCGCATATTTTCTTATCATTGCATTAAGCTCAATCACATCTGCTGCTGGTTTGAGATCCTTCCTCCAAACAAAATAATCTGCCGGCAAAATAGAGCACAACACCGGAACAATACCATTGGCACGAGCAATATCACACATAGAAATAATATTTCCCATAATGTTCTCCAATGAAATATATCCACTATTGCGAGCTATATCATTTATTCCCGACAAAATAACTACAACCTTAGGATTCAACGCCACAACATCATTGTGAAACCTTGCCAACATATGGTATGTAGTCTGACCACTGATACCCCTGGCTGCATAATTGTTTTTCTGAAAAAACTCCGGATGGAACTTCAACCAGTTCTCAGTAATTGAATTACCCATGAACACAGCTTTTGGAGCAACTGTCACAGTATCATTTGCTGGAGCATATCGGCTGTACAAAGCCCAATCTTTATCCTTTTTGCTATCCTGTGCAAAGAGAATTACAGGACAAAGAAATAAAAACAATGAAACCAATAATTTCATATTACAATTTTTTAAAATCCAACTGAAACAAAAAAAGCCCCAGATTTCTCTGAGGCTTTTAGAGCGGAAAACGAGGCTCGAACTCGCGACCCCAACCTTGGCAAGGTTGTGCTCTACCAACTGAGCTATTTCCGCGTTTCTGTTTTGCGATTGCAAAGGTAGTAACTTTTTTCAAACTACCAAAATATTTTGCTAAAATTTAAAAAAAATTCACCTTTTAACCGCAAAAGCCTCCTATATCACTGTCTCAAACTCTCTCAAAAACCTCACGTCATTCTCAAAATAGTGACGCAAGTCCTTAACTTGCCACTTCAACATGGCAATTCTCTCAACACCCATTCCAAATGCAAAGCCTGAATACTCTTTTGAATCAATACCCGAAGCCTCAAGGACATTAGGATCTACCATGCCGCAACCCATAATCTCAAGCCATCCTGTACCTTTACATATATTACAGCCTTTTCCTTTACAGATATTACAGCTTACATCAACCTCAGCACTTGGCTCAGTAAATGGGAAATAAGATGGGCGCAACCTTATCTGGGTCTCCTCGCCAAACATCTCTTTAGCAAAAAGTAGAACAGCCTGCTTAAGATCTGCAAAAGAAACGTTTTTGTCTATATACAAACCCTCAACCTGATGGAAGATACAGTGAGCACGCGCAGAGATAGCCTCATTTCTAAATACTCTACCAGGACAGATAATCCTGATAGGAAGAGGCATTCTCTCCATACTTCTTACCTGAACCGAACTTGTATGAGTTCTCAAAAGAATTGGATTGTCACCACCTGCCGAAATAAAGAAAGTATCCTGCATATCTCTTGCCGGATGCTCAGGAGGGAAATTAAGGGCTCCAAATACATGCCAGTCATCCTCAATCTCCGGACCCTCAGATACCGCATATCCAAACTTGCTGAAAATTGATATAATCTCTTCTCTGGTTACAGATATAGGGTGTCTTGTTCCCAAATCATATTTATCACCAGGCTTAGTACAATCAAATGAAGGGGCATCATTTCCACCTGCCTCCTCAACTTTCTGTCTCAACTCCTCAATTTTCTCAGCAGCTTTGGTCTTTAGCACATTCAATTTCTGTCCAAACTCCCTTTTCTGCTCTGCAGGTACATTTCTGAACTCATCGAACAGAGCTGTAATCTCGCCCTTCTTGCCTAACAATTTAACCCTTATCTCCTCAACCTCCTGCAACTTGCCAGCAGTAAGAGACTCTATCTTATTTAGCAAATCTTCTATTTTCTGCTTCATATCAAAATATTTAAGGTTGCAAATCTACATAAAAATATCCGTTTTACAACTCCTTTCTCCTAACTGGCATTGTCATACATCTTGCACCGCCGCCACCTCTTGGCAATTCGCTACCTTCAATTGTAACCACACATCTTGAATAATCCAGAATATCCTTCTTTCCATTTATTACATCCCACGCAGAAATTATCTCAAACCCATGCTTTGAAAGTTCATTCAGAGTATTCACATTTCTGGAATAAGACAATAATTTTCCAGGTGCCATTGCAAAGAAATTTGCTCCACTATGCCACTGCTCCCTCTCCTGATTCCACTCATCAGATGTTCCTCCACATGCCACAGGTTCCAAATCCATACCAAGTTCCCTCAAAGCATGAAGAATTGTCGGGACACTTCTAATTTTTGATACCTTACCATTATCTATTGTAATATGCACTGTCCTAAACTGATTATCCCTCAACACAAGAGGCTCATACACCATACACTTATCCCTATCCAAGAGGGTAAATACCATATCCAGATGGATAAATGACTCCGGTTGTGAAGGCAACTGCTGTACAATAATGTGCCTTACACCTTTGGTGTGCTCCCTGCACAATCGTGCAATCAGCATGTCTATACCTTTTGTGCTTGTCCTGCAACCATTACCAATTACAAGTATATCCTCTCTGGCCACAAGAATATCACCCCCCTCCATATAGATGTCTGTATTCCCAGGATTGAATTCATGTGCATTTATAATTCCTCCACTAAATGAGCCGGAACCTTTGAAAATAGCCTCCATAATCAGCGACTCCCTCATCCTCACCTTATTGGCCATTCTGCATATAAGGGCATTATTCCCGATAGTAACAGAAGCATCCCTTGTAAAATAGAAATTATACAAAGGGTACAAAGCATAATATTCATCACTCAAATAAGCAGTAAGGGTATTTTTTCTGGCAGGTACACCTTCTATAAGAACTCTTGCCAACTCCTCAGAAGACAACGACATTAGTTCATCATAGTATTCCATAGCACCCTCACTCACACAGATATTACGTATGAGCATCTCTCTCTGACTGTAATTTTCCAACACCTGCTGCAACAGCTCACTAACCTGAAATGTACGGGTATATTTTCCAAGCACTCCCTGCAACTGCTCATATTCTGTTTTTGCAATCGACAGGTTAAGGATATCACTATACAGGGCTCTCTGGGCTGTACCTGGCGTCATATTCTCAACCTCAGCTCCCGGAGTATGAAGAATAACACCTTCAAGTTCACCTATCTCACTCTGAATATTAAGACTCAACATCTCTGCCATAACTTATTACTTTATTGATATTTATTAAATTCATTAACCGTTAGGTCCGTTATTACATTCTTAAACCTCACATTGTCTCTTGGACAAATAAGCAATACATCATCTGTATTTATTACCATAAAATCCTTAAGACCCTTAACCACCACAAGCTTCTCCTCCTCATTGGAAACAATAATAGACCCTTCAACCTTATCTATCATACTGTCACCAACGCTCATAAGGTTTCCATCCTCATCTTTCTGACCAAGATGGTACAGAGCATCCCAAGTTCCCACATCACTCCATCCGAATGAAGTTTCAAATACCCAACTGCACGATGTCTTTTCCATAACTCCGTAGTCTATGGAAATACCATTACACCCTTCATAAATCCCCTTTATATACTCTTCCTCTTTGGATGTATAGTAGTATGGCACAATATCCTTAAACTGGTTTGCAATATCGGGAAGATATTTTTCCAACTCCTGGGCTATGGTTTTTACATTCCATATAAATATGCCTGAGTTCCACAGAAATTCTCCACTCTGAACAAATACCTTTGCCAGTTCTTTATCCGGTTTTTCTGTAAAGGTCTTTACACTGTACACCTTAGATTGCCCTATCTGTCTGGTTTTTGCCGTATTCACCTGAATATAACCGTACCCGGTCTCAGGGCGTGTAGGCTTTATTCCTAAGGTCAGCAGTTCATCATTCGTGGAAGCATGATCTAACGCAGCCTGGATTGTTTCCAAAAAAACATCCTCCTCAAGAATAAGATGATCCGATGGGGCTACCACTACAGTGGCTGCAGGATTTTTTTTCTGTAGTTTATATGTTGCATACGCAATGCATGGAGCAGTATTTCTTCTGTGTGGCTCCAGAAGGATATTCTCCGGGAGCATCATTGGAAGCTGCTCCTGTACAAGAGACTCGTACTGCTCACTGGTAACTACCAATATATTCTCATTGGGTATTATCTTGGCAAACCTATTATAAGTCTGCTGCAAAAATGAAATACCGGTTCCAAAAAAATCGAGAAACTGTTTAGGCTTGTCATTTCTGCTTACAGGCCAGAAACGGCTTCCAACCCCTCCGGCCATAATGATACAATAATTATTCTCTCTACCCATTGTTGTTTTTAAACTTTATGTTTTTACCATGTAGGAGCAAAAGCATCCCTTATATACTCTATCTTAAACGCATCTCCATTGAAAAGGATTGAAACCACATCAAAAACCACCTCTCTTCCGGTAGGCAACAGTCCTTCCTTTTTCCGGGCTATTAGGAATCCCCTTGCAGCAGATATCACTTTCCTCCTTTTGGAGTTATCAACATTTGCTAATGGATCTGCCATGGCTGGCCAGCTTCTGGCCTTAACCTCCACCACCCGGATAAAATTCCCCTCTTCCATAACCAGGTCCAATTCCTTGTGACCGCTCCGCCAATTGCGTGCCAGGAGAACCATCCCTCTCTGCAAAAGATACTCCAGTGCCAAATCCTCCCCTTTTTTACCCAAAACATTCCTCTCTGGGCGCCTCAAATCTTCCATCCCAACCTCCTTTTCACAAAGGACCAAGTTACTAAAACTTCCCCTCCAAAACAAACTTTTTTATTTACGTCGTCTTTTTGTACAATTTATTGATTACCAAACATCTACAAAAAACAGAAGTGCATATAAAATGCACTTCTGTTTTTCAAACATCTGTCTCTCAATAAATTGTACAAAAAGACGACGTAAACAAAACTAAGCAAGAATAACTAGTAGGGCCCCTTTAGGGAGCTTGTCGCCAGCCCTCACCTCAACCGACTCCACTACAGCGTCAAAAGGAGCAGTTATAATATTCTTCATCTTCATCGCTTCGTACACCATAAGTCTATCCCCTTTCCTAACTTTATCCCCAGGCTTAACCATCACTTCAGTTACAGAACCAGGGATAATGGACCTCACCTCTCCAGGATTTGGTGCCACCCACTTCTTCCTCTCCATGAATTTGCGGGTAAAGCGGGTCTTATACATACGGCCACACTCGTGAATCTGGATTTTATCGGTAAAAAGATTAGGGTCATTTGACATCAACACCGCATCAGACAGATCTGCACTTATAGACTTTATCTCATTCATATCCAAATCCTCCTCTGTTAAAATGGTGGAATACCATGTTTCTTGGCAGGTCTCTTTAGAGTCTTGTTGCCCGAAATATCCAATGCATGCAAAATAAATTTTCTGGTATCCTGCGGAGTAATTACAGAATCTATATACCCTTTGGCTGCTGCAACATATGGATTGGCAAACTTGTCCTTATATTCCTGAACTTTAATCTTACGCATCTCGTCGGGATTTTCGGCCTCCATAATCTCCTTGCGGAAGATGATGTTTGCCGCACCCTCAGGTCCCATAACTGCTATCTCTGCAGTAGGCCACGCAAAAACGAAATCTGCACGGAGATGTCGGGAGTTCATTGCAATATATCCACCTCCGTAAGCCTTACGAAGGATAATAGTAATCTTTGGAACAGATGCTTCTGAATATGCATACAGCAATTTTGCTCCATGACGAATAACACCTGCATGCTCCTGATCCACCCCCGGCAAATACCCCGGCATATCCTCAAGGGTTACAATAGGAATCTCAAAAGCATCACAATAGCGGATAAAACGGGCAGCCTTATCCGAAGAGTCACAATCCAACACACCTGCAAGATACAAAGGTTGGTTTGCAACAAAGCCCACAGTACGCCCCTCCATGCGGCCATATCCTATCACTATATTCTGCGCCCACATTTCCTGAATCTCTATAAACTCAGAATCATCAGTAAGAGACTTGATAACATCCCTCACATCATATGGTGTGGTGGGGTCTACAGGTACTATTTTATCAATCTTATACTTCTTAAGCGGAGTACCAGCCTTCAAAGGGGCAGGTTTCTCTGCATTATGAGCAGGAATGTAACTTAAAAGTTTCTTTATCTGCCCAAAACACTCCTCCTCACTTTTAGCAAAGAAATGAGCATTTCCAGTGGTCTCACAATGCACCCTGGCTCCTCCAAGCGACTCCATATCTATCTCCTCTCCAAGGACAGATTTTATCACCTCAGGGCCAGTAATGAACATTTTGGAAATTTTGTCAACCACAAAAACATAATCTGTAAGGGCTGGAGAATAAACTGCACCACCGGCACAAGGACCAAGAATAACAGATATCTGAGGAATAACCCCACTGGCCAAAGTATTACGGAAGAAAATCTCACCGTATCCTGCCAAAGAATTCACACCCTCCTGAATACGGGCACCACCAGAATCGTTAATCCCGATAAGTGGTATCCTCATTCTCAACGCATAATCCATGATCTTGGTTATTTTTCTTGCATGCATAGACCCCAAAGAACCACCTGCAACAGTAAAGTCCTGAGCATATATTGCAACAGGCTTGCCGTTAATTGTTCCGGTGCCAATAACTACACCATCACCTGCAAGGCTCTTGTTCTCCATACCAAATTCTCTGGCATCATGCTCTATAAAAAGATCGTACTCATAGAACGACCCATCGTCTAAAAGCTTATTGATCCTTTCCCTTGCAGGAAGCTTTCCCATGGCTATCTGCTTGGCTATGGCCTTGTCTCCACCACCCTGCAGAACCCTGGCTGTTCTCTCCTGAAGTTCAGAAATTTTTTTACTTAATAAACTCATAATTTGTAGGTTTGGTTTTCACAAAAATAATCATATATTTGTAAACTCCTAATGAATTGAAAATAATTACACTTAAAATATTAAAACATGTCACTATCATTCACTGACAGACACATCGGACCAAGAGACTCACAGATTGAGGAGATGCTCAAAGTCTTGAATGTCCAAACATTGGACGAACTTACAAAACAAACAGTTCCTTCAGACATCCTTTTGGAGAACGAACTTAATCTTACACCAGCAGTATCGGAAAGCCAATATCTTGCTAATTTGAAACAGATGGTTTCAAAGAACAAACCGTTCAGAAGCCTTATTGGAATGGGTAATTATGGTACAGGTGTACTTCCTGTAATTACCAGAAATATTTTTGAGAACCCAAGCTGGTACACTTCATACACTCCATATCAGGCAGAGATTAGCCAGGGACGTTTGGAGGCATTGCTTATTTTCCAGACAATGATCAGCAGCCTAACCGGTTTCCCTCTATCAAACTGCTCTATGCTCGACGATGCTCAGGCAGCAGGTGAGGCTATGAGAATGATGTATGAGGTAAGAAGCAGAGATGCTGTAAAAGCAGGCAAGAATGTAGTATTCGTAGATGAGAACATCTTCCCACAGGTACTTTCGGTACTTCAGACCAGAGCCGCAGGCCTTGGTATTGAGATTCAGTTGGGCGACTACAAGACAGCAGAGCTTAGCGAGAAATGTTATGGCGCAATGGTACAGTACCCTGCAGCAAACGGTGAGGTACGCGACTATGCAGCATTCTGCGAGAAAGTACACGCAGCTGGCGGATTAGTAACAGCATACTGCGACCTTCTATCGCTTGCAGTACTTAAAGAGCCTGCAGCATGGGGAGCAGACTGCGCAGTGGGTTCCGCACAGAGATTTGGTCTTCCTATGGGATTTGGTGGTCCTACAGCTGGTTTTATGGCAACCAAAGACGCATATAAGAGACAGATTCCTGGCCGTATCATTGGCGTTTCTGTAGACCGTTTGGGCAACAGCGCAGTAAGACTTGCACTTCAGACCCGTGAGCAGCACATCAAGAGAGAGAAAGCAACTTCAAACGTTTGTACAGCAACAGCACTTATGGCAACCATGAGTGGTATGTATGCAGTATACCACGGACAGGAGGGAATCAAATCAATAGCACAGAAAGTATCTCACTACGCACACGCTGTAGCAGGTCTTCTTAAAGGTAAAGGATACACCTTGGCAACAGAGAACTTCTTTGACACCATTGAGGTAAAAGGTGTAAATGCTGCAGAACTTAAAGCAAGAGCAGAACTTGACGGCATCAACTTCTTCTATCCTACTCCCGACAGTGTACGAATCAGTTTTGACGAGCTTACCAACTGCGTAGAAGCAATGAAGGTAGCCAATATCTTTGATGCACAGCCTGCAGGATGCCCTGGTGCTCCAGCTGAAGACAACTTTATGAAGAGAGAGAGTGCATTCCTTGAGCACGAGATATTTAACACATACCACTCAGAGACTGCAATGATGAGATTCATCAAAAAACTTGAGAGAAAAGATATCTCACTTACCCACTCAATGATTCCTCTTGGTTCATGTACAATGAAACTTAATGCAGCTGTAGAGATGCTTCCTCTAAGCTGGGGAGAGCTTGGCAATGTTCACCCATTGCAGCCAAAAGAGCAGGTTCAGGGTTATATGGAACTTATTAAAGAGTTGGAGAACGATTTGGCTGTGATTACAGGCTTTGACGCATGTTCACTTCAGCCTAACTCAGGTGCAGCAGGTGAGTACGCTGGTCTTAAAACTATCAAAGCATACCACCAGGCTAATGGCGGTGCGCACAGAAATGTAATGATTATCCCTACCTCGGCACACGGTACAAACCCTGCATCTGCAGCAATGGCAGGTTTCAGCATTGTACTTGTAGGCTGTGACGAGAAAGGAAACATCAACGTTGAGGAGTTGCGCGAGAAAGCAGTAGCCAATGCAGAGAACCTTGCAGGTTTGATGATTACATACCCTTCAACCCACGGTGTATTTGAGGTACAGATTAAAGAGATTTGCAACATTATCCACAATAACGGTGGATTGGTATACATGGACGGTGCAAACATGAACGCACAGGTAGGTCTTACCAACCCTGGCCACATTGGAGCAGACGTTTGCCACTTGAATCTTCACAAATCATTTGCAATGCCTCACGGTGGTGGCGGTCCTGGCGTTGGCCCAATCTGCTGTACAAAAGCATTGGCACCATACCTTCCAGGTCATCCACTTGATCCTGAGTGTGGTGGTAAAGATATGGGTGCTGTTTCTGCAGCAGCATACGGTAACCCTCTTCTATTGCCTATCACCCATGCTTACATTAAACTGTTGGGTGCTGCAGGACTTAAGAAAGTTACCCAGGTTGCTATCCTTAATGCAAACTACATGGCTGCTCAGTTTGAGCCTGAGTTCAAGACCTTATACTCTGGCGCAACCGGTCGCGTAGCACACGAGTGCATCATCGACTGCCAGCACTTCAAATCAGAGTACGGCGTAGATGCAACAGATATTGCAAAACGTTTGATGGACTACGGCTTCCACGCCCCTACCCTTTCATTCCCTGTTCACGAGACCCTAATGGTTGAGCCTACAGAGTCTGAGCCAAAAGAGGAGATGGATAGATTCATTGAGGCAATGAAACAGATTAAGATTGAGTGTGAGAAGATTAAAGCAGGTGAGTACGATGCAAAAGACAATCCTGTTGTAATGTCTCCACACACTGCTGATGAGGTTTGCGCTGACGAGTGGAACCACCCTTACAGCAGAACCGTAGCAGCTTATCCACTTGAGTGGTTGAGAGAGAACAAATTCTGGCCAGCAGTAGCTCGCGTAGATAACGGCTATGGCGACAGAAACCTTGTTTGCAACTGCCAGTAATAAAGTTTACATTATGGAAGTGGCATTTATTATAAATGCCACTTCTTTTATTTTTTGTACACCACCAATTATGAGAATAATAACTACAATACTGCTGACTTTCCTATTTTCCATTCCTGCATTCTCACAAACTGGAGTTAAATGGGAGGAACTCTCTCTTAATGAGTCTATTTCAAAGATTTCAAATGGCGAAAGCAACAAGCAATTTATTTTCATGTATTTTGATTCCGGAATATCACCGGATTCCAAATGGATCAAACAATTTGAAAAGGAGGTTGCAGGGGATTATTTCAATGACAGATTTTTGTGTATTAAAGCTGATGCAACTACCAAAGAAGGGAAAAAACTTCAAAAGCTCCTGAACAATGATATCTTTCCCAAGTTTATGATTATCAATAACAAAGGAGAAGTAAAAGTTTCTGCAAGGACTCTCACTCTACATCATCTTATCATGGGAATGGATAAAAAAATGGCAGAAATTGATTCAACTGCAACTTTCAGGCACATATACAAAACAACAAAGGATACTGCAATAGCATATCAATATATAAGGCTTACCAGACTTGTAGACGATCCTAACTCATTAGGTGCATTTGTTTCGGAATTTTTCAATGAACTTACAAAGTCACCAAATTTCTGGAATGTATACAAATCTGCACTATCTATCGAAGCAATGTCAATGATAGACTGGACATTGCAATACCGTAAAAGTTTTAGAAGAGCCGCACCAATTGAGCAGATAGAAAAGGATTTGGCAGATCTTCTCCTCCAAGATATGAAGACCTATATTGCAGGCAATATCTGGGGGAATGAGGCAACAATGACGGATGCCGGCAACTACATAAAACAATTAAAAACTCCATCAAAACTTGATGAATATATCATGGCTTTTGCAGTAGCCCGTGCAAAAGGAGACTTCCTGACTATCAAGCAGCTTTGTACCAAACAAAGCCTTACCCAATTCCTCACCAAGGAAGAAATCCTTGCTGTAAAGGATCTGTTTATCTCAATAAAGGAGATTTCTGATAAGGATAAAGAGGACTTCCTTAAATCAATTAAACCTTTAATTGAGGAACAGGCATAAAATGATCTCTGTGAGCCCCACAGCAACACCATTGGGCACAGAAGGGGTATCTTTTGTTCCCGACAATATGCATCTATCCTAATGGGATGCACTTGCTGAGGTTTTGCACTTGCCAAAATTTTAGTATCTTGCAGTATAAAATGAGTACTATGAGAAGAATAGCATCAACAGTATTGGCACTTGTGCTTTCCATTGCAGCTTTTGCACAGTCCGGAGTGAAATGGGAAAACATCTCTTTTAAGGAGGCTGTTGAAAAGGCGGCTAAGAAGGAGGGGGGTAAAGAACATATCTTCCTATATCTGGGAATAGACATACCTTATGATACAGAATGGCTGGAGTACTTCTCAACAGAGATGGCAGGGGATTTTTTTAATGACAAATTTATCTGTATAATGGCAGATGCCTCCACCCCAGAAGGCTTAAAGCTGGCGGTGTCACTCAAAGTTAAAACATATCCTATGTTTTTTAACATAGATTCCAAAGGAGAGATTGTTTATAGGTACATTGCACCCCCGAATATTCAGAACCTGATCATTAGGGTAGATAAAAATTTGGAGAAGCTGGATTCCGTAAAAACGTTCAAGTACAAATATAGAGCTACTAAAGATACCGCAATTGCGTATGAATATCTGAGAAATGCAGCAATAGCGGAAGATCCTAACGCTATAGGATTCTTTGTTTCAGAGTTTTTCAAGGATCTTATAGTATCTCCAAATTTCTGGAACGTCTACAAAAATACCCTTACCATTGAGTTTATGTCTATGATAGACTGGACAATGGAATGGAGGAACAGTTTTAAGCGTGCAGCGCCAATTGAACAGATTGAGGCAGACATTGCAGATGTAATAATAAAGGATTTGGCAAAATATGCCTGTGGCAATTTGTGGGGCAATGAAGTTACAATTAATGATGCCTGCAAATATTTTCAGCAGCTTAAGCAGCCGGCTAAACTGGATATTTATATAATGACGTTTGCATTGGCCAGGGCCACTGAAAACTATATTGCCGTAAGGCAGCTCTGCTCAAAACAAAGCCTTACAAGGTATCTCACAACTGAGGAGATAAAGTTTGTAAAAGAGATGTTCCAGACGCTGGAGGGGATCAATCAAAAAGAGAAAGCGATATACATCAATATATTTGATTCACTTTTGCAACAAACCTCGTGATTGAATCATATTTGGCAAATAAAAAAGGATCCGCTGAGGATCCTTTTTAGTATCTTTCCATATCTCTGCGCATATCCTTTTCTTTAATGGTATTGCGCTTGTCGTACTCACGCTTACCTTTAGCAAGGGAGATGTTCAGTTTGGCATAGCCGTTCTCGGCTATGAACAGGCGGGTAGCCACTATGGTAAGACCTTTTTCCTTGGTGGCACGCTCCAGTTTGCGGAGCTCCTTGCGGTTGAGCAGCAGCTTGCGGTCTCGGCGCGGATCGTGAGCGTTATAGGTGCCCCACCAGTACTCGGCCACATGCATATTCTTTACATAAAGCTCATTCCTTACAAAATAGCAATAGCTGTCCACCAGAGAAGCCTTGCCAGCTCTGATGGATTTGATCTCGGTACCTGTAAGTACTATTCCGGCGGTGTAGTTGTCCAGAAACTCGTACTCAAAAGAGGCCCTTTTGTTTTTTATCTCTATTTTACTTTTTGCTTTAGGCATAACGGCGCAAATGTAGTAAAAAAAACTAACTTTGTAAGGCTGTAAACGTATGGAGCAGATTTTAGGTTCAATAATGAAGGGGGGCTGGGACGCCGTATGTATCCTTGGCCCAACTGCCAGCGGCAAGACAAAATTTGCCGTTGAGATGGCCCGTACCCTAACCTCCCAGTGGAAGCCGTGCGAGATTATATCTGCCGACAGCCGTCAGGTGTACAGAGGGATGGACATAGGTACCGGCAAGGATCTCTCTGAATACGGTGAGGTGCCCGCACATCTTCTGGATATTGTTGACGCCGGCACCAAATACAACATCTTTGAATACCAGAAAGATTTCTCCAAAGCCTACACCAACATCCTGGAGAGAGGCTGTTTTCCTATAATTTGCGGAGGTTCCGGACTGTACATTGAGGCAGCCACCAGAGGATACGAGCTCTATGAGGTTCTTCCCGACGAAGAGTTGAGAGCCCGCCTAGAGCCCAAACCCATGGAGGAACTTGTGCAGATGCTGGTTGACCTTAAGGCTGCAAAAGGGGAAAAACCTCACAACCACACAGATTGGGACACTAAGAAAAGGGTAATTAGGGCAATTGAGATTGAGATGGCCCAGGGAGAGCAGAGGGAGCCGCTTCCCCTGCCGCAGAAAGTGCTCTTTATAGGTGTGAGTGTAGACCGCGATACCCGCAATGCCAGGATAGATGCCCGCCTGGAGGCAAGATTGCAGGAAGGTATGGTAGAGGAGGTGCAAAGGTTGCTCAGCAGCGGAATACCTGCCGAGAACCTGATCTATTACGGCTTGGAATACAAATTCCTCACCCAGTACCTTATTGGAGAACTCTCATATGAAGAGATGGTGAGTGGTCTCCGTACTGCCATCCACCAGTTTGCCAAGAGGCAGATGACCTGGTTCAGGGGGATGGAGCGCAAGGGGATTGAAATCCATTGGATTGAAAGATAACTGTCGGGAAGAAAATGAGATAAACTGTCGGGATGAAAATTAAAAGATATAAGACTATGAAGAACATTTTTAAGCTGATGTTTGTGGCAGCGGTCATGATGGTTTCTGCAGGTGCTTTTGCACAGAAGGCTTCCGAGTTGAAGTATTATGATGTGAGGGAGATGGGGCTTCCGGTTCTTGGAAAGGGTTTCCAGGATTGCGTGAGGGAGAATGATACAATCAGTGACGGATTCTACACCCGTCTTCCTGCTGATCTGCAGGGGGGTGTAAGAAAGGCAGTTTGGGATCTGGGCCAGAATTCGGCTGGCTTGGCAATCAGGTTCCGTACCAATTCAAAATGTATTGGTGCAGCGTGGAAACCGCTGAACAACTTTGGTATGAGCCATATGACCCCTACAGGCGTGAGAGGTTTGGACCTTTATTCTCTTACCGATGGAGAATGGCTGTTTGTTGGGGCAGGGCAACCTAATGGCAAGAACTCAAGAAATGTATTTATCAGGAAGATGAACGGTGAGATGAGGGAGTATATAATGTACTTGCCTTTGTATGATGGCGTTGTAAATTTGGCTATTGGAATTGATTCCACTGCTGTAATTGAGAAGCCTCAGGTGATGGACCTTGTTCCGTCTGCAGATAATCTTCCAATTGTATTTTATGGTACCAGTGTTACCCAGGGAGGTTGTGCAACAAGACCTGGAATGGCTTATCCTGCAATCATAGAGAGGGAACTGCACAGAGAGACCATCAACTTGGGATTCAGCGGCAACGGACGTATGGATAAATGTCTTGGTGAGAAGATTGCTAAGATTCCGGCATCGATGTATGTGATTGATTGCCTTGCAAACTGTACTGCACAGATAGTAAAGGACAGCACGGAGCACTTTATCCGCGCAATTGTGGAGGCTAATCCAGATGTTCCGGTACTTATGGTTTCAAACTACTGCTACCCATACCAGTACCTGGATGCCCAATTCCAGATTGATACCCCAGAAGAGAATGCCATCTGGAAGGAGTTTGCACAGAAGTTCAGGAAAGAGGGATACAAGAATGTCCGCTATATTGACGCATATGCGAACGGCAATATGAAAAAATCCCCTATTGGACCAGACCACGAGGGAACAGTAGACGGTGTGCACATGACCGACGTCGGTTTCCAGAGATTTGCAAAATTTTTGATGAAATATATTAAATAATAATCTATTGAAGAGATATTTTTGAACCGGAGGACGACGCAGTCTCCTCTGCTTCGTCATTCCTTCGGAATAACTCGCAACCGTCGAATGAGGTCCTCCTAATTCAAAATATCTATTCCTGAATCAGCATTTAATTATGGAAGAACAAATACAGTCAGATCCTGTTGAGCAGCGGGAGCAATTGGCCCGCAGACAGAAAGTACTGGACAAGTTGAATGAATGGGGCATCCCGTTCACAATGTACGAGCATCCGCCACTACCTACCATTGAACTGGCATTGGAGTACTGGAAAAACATTGACTCAACTCATTGCAAGAACCTTTTCTTCAGAAACCATAAAGGCAACAAACACTACCTTGTAGTATTTGAGTGTCACCAGCAGATGGCAATCCACCAGATTGAAAAGATGCTCAAACAGGGTAAATTGAGCTTTGCTTCAGAGCAGCGCATGGACAAATACCTTGGTCTTAGACCAGGTTCAGTTTCACCGTTCGGCCTTATCAATGATCCCGACAAGCAGGTGAAGCTATTCCTTGACAAGAACTTGCAGAATGCACCAAGATTGAGTTTTCATCCAAACGATAATACAGCAAGCCTTGTAGTGGAAAATGGGGACTTTATGAAGTTCCTTGAGCTATGGGGAGGAGAATACGAGTTCCTCGATCTTTATGAGGAGTAACAGAAAAGGCGACCGGTGAGGCCGCCTTTTTTGTTTATACAGCATTATTGTCAGTTACTTTTTCTTGCCAACCCTCAATGAAAGAGGCGTGTCCGGTCTGAAACTTCTTATTACCAGATATATTCCCAGCAGCACAAACGGGATGCTCAACAACTGCCCCATATTGAGGGCCATTCCCTCTTCAAAGCCTACCTGATTCTCCTTTACAAATTCTATACAGAAGCGTGAAAGAAATATTCCAATAAAGAAAATTCCTATAAGCAGCCCCTCTTTAATTTTTGGTAGCGCATATTTATAGATTGCAAACAATACCAATCCTGTTGCAAGGTAACAAAGGGCCTCGTACAACTGGGTTGGGTGTTTGGCAACAGTTTCTCCATTTTGAAGGAAGACAAATCCCCATGGTAGAGATGTCTCATGTCCGTAGATTTCTGAATTCATGAGATTTCCAAGACGGATGAACATTGCTGCAAATGCAGTTGCAACAGCCAGACGGTCCAGCAGCCAGATATATCCAAAATTATATTTACGTCCGTATTTTTTAACAAACCACCACATGCCTATCATTATGGCTATGGTTCCTCCATGGCTGGCCAGTCCTCCCTCCCAAACTTTCAGAATCTCACCAGGATTTGCCAGGTAGTAGCCTGGCTGATAAAACAGCACATGTCCCAAACGGGCACCTACAATAGTGCACAGCATTAGGGTCCAAAGCAAGGTATCCAACAGCTCCAGAGGTTTGTTCTCTCTACGGAAAAAATATTTGAACATATAAAAGCCCAAATAAAATCCCAGTATAAACAGCACACCATAGTATCTGAGCTGAAAATTGCCTATATTGAATATTACGGGACTTATATCCCAATTTACCGCTAATATCATAACTTTACCCTACATTGCCTGTTACCTTACAAGACGTGAAAATACACTCAATGGTATCGCCTTGCCAAAATTGTCTTTCAATAGAAGCTCTCCACAAGTAAGCTCACCCTTTCCTTTTCCGTCAAGCATCTTGAACGCACTCCTTACTGCAGTGTCACCCAACATTGCGGAGTAGCCGTTTGAATAGAGGTTGAGTACCATAAATGCATCCTCTGGAGCAAGAATCTTTGCCACCTCCTGAAGGAACTCGTAAAGAAGTTCATCAAGTTTCCATTTCTCTCCGTCGGGACCATGGCCATATGCAGGTGGGTCCATGATAAGTCCGTTGTACATATTGCCTCTTTTAGCCTCTCTCTTTACAAATTTGAGGGCATCCTCAACTACCCAGCGGATATTGTCAAGCCCACTGCTCTCCATATTTCCCTTTGCCCAGGTAACCACCTGTCTTACAGAATCCAAATGTGTTGTATCAGCTCCTGCACATTTTGCTGCAAGCGATGCTGCACCGGTATATGCAAACAAGTTAAGCACCTTAGGTTTCCTTACCAAACCAGTTGCAGGATCCACCCCTTTTTGGGCAAATTTCTCTACAAGTCTTTTTGACTGCTCATAAATGAACTCCCAATTGGGGCTCTGCTCAGGAAACACACCTACATGCTTGAACGAGGTGAGTCCAAGACGGAGTTTGAAGAAACTGTCGGGAAGATTATACCTTATATACCACTGCTCAGGCATTTTTTTGAGCATTTTCCATGTTCCTGTATCTTCTTTTCCACTTTTGCCAAATCCTGCCCCAGCTGTAAACCTGGTGTGGGCAAGTTTCTCCCACTCTTTTGCTGGGAGGGATGGGGTCCAAAGTGCCTTTGGTTCAGGACGCGCCAGAATAAATGAACCGAATCTTTCAAGTTTCTCAAAATTACCTGAGTCTATCAACTCGTAATCCTTCCAATTTTGCGGTGACTGTAAAAGCATACTACAACTTATTGCCTTTCTAATGGTTATAAAGTCCAAAGATACGGCTAATATTTGAATTTTTTCTTATTTTTGCCGCGCAAAAAAACAGAAGACAATAACATAAACATAGTACAGGAAATGCAACAGAGTATTGAAACTTACGATTTCTCAGGCAAAAAGGCTATTGCCAGAGTTGATTTCAACGTTCCATTGAATGCTGATTTCAAAATTACTGATGACACCAGAATCCGTGCTGCTGTTCCTACAATCAAGAAAGTTCTTGCAGGTGGCGGTGCACTTATCCTTATGTCACACCTTGGCAGACCAAAAGGTGTTACTGAGAAATTCTCTCTAAAACATATCATCTACAGAATTGAGGAGCTTATTGGCACTAAAGTTCAGTTCTGCGACGACTGCATGAAAGCTCAGGAGGCTGCTGCTGCCCTTAAACCTGGTGAGGTTCTTCTTCTTGAGAACTTGCGTTTCTACGCTGAGGAGGAGGGTAAACCTCGCGGATTGGCTGAGGATGCTACCGACGAGCAGAAAAAAGAGGCTAAGGCTCAGGTTAAAGAGAGCCAGAAAGAGTTTGTAAAGACTTTGGCTTCTTACGCAGACTGCTACATCAACGACGCATTTGGTACAGCTCACCGTGCACACGCTTCTACAGCTCTTATTGCAAAATACTTCCCTAATGACAAGATGTTCGGTTATATCATGGAGGGTGAGATCAAAGCAATTGACAAAGTTCTTCACGGTGCTGAGCACCCTGTAACAGCTATTGTTGGTGGTGCTAAAGTCTCTTCTAAGATTGGCATCATTGAGCACTTGTTTGACGCTGTTGACAATATGATCATTGGCGGTGGTATGGTTTACACTTTCGTTAAAGCTCAGGGCGGTAAAATTGGCCGTTCACTTTGCGAGGATGACCAGATGCAGCTTGCTCTTGACATCATGAAGAAAGCTGAGGAGAAAGGCGTTAAGCTTTACTTCTCTAAAGAGGTTGTTATTGCAGATGATTTCTCTAACGATGCAAACACTCAGATTGTAAACAACTTTGAGATTCCAGATGGTTGGGAGGGTATGGATGCTGCTCCTCAAACACTTGCAGTTTGGGAGGAGGTTCTTATGAATTCAAAAACCATCCTTTGGAACGGTCCTGTAGGTGTATTTGAGATGCCTAACTTTGCAAAAGGTACCAACTACATTGCTGAGATCCTTGCAAAAGTAACTTCAGAGAAAGGCGCATTCACCCTTGTAGGTGGCGGTGACTCAGTTGCTGCTGTTACCCAGATGGGCTACGCTAACAAAGTAAGCTACGTTTCTACCGGTGGCGGTGCTATGTTGGAGTACCTTGAGGGCATTGAGCTTCCAGGTATCAAAGCTATCAGAGAGTAATCTTACTCCCGCAAATATAAGACAGAAAGGATGGTCCAGGACAATGGCCATCCTTTTTTTCTGTCGGGAACTTTAGTACATTTGCACAAGTTATTGCAGAAGGAGATTATGATAGTTTGTATAGCAGAGAAGCCGTCGGTAGCAAGGGATATAGCGCAGGTGTTGGGTGCAACCGTTAAAAGGGATGGATACATTGAGGGAAACGGATACCAGGTTACCTGGACATTCGGTCATTTGTGCACCCTCAAGGAGCCGCACGACTACACCCCGCAGTGGAAAGGTTGGGACATTTACAAGCTCCCTATGATACCTCCTCGCTTTGGGATCAAACTCATTGAGAACCCAACCTACATCAAGCAGTTCAAGGTGATTGAGCAACTGATGCAAAATGCAGAGATGATTGTAAACTGCGGTGATGCCGGCCAGGAGGGTGAGCTTATCCAACGCTGGGTAATGCAGAAGGCCGGTGCAAAGTGCCCGGTAAAGAGGCTATGGATCTCCTCACTTACCGAGGAGGCTATCAAAGAAGGGTTCAATTCACTTAAAGACGAGAGTGATTACCAGCTTCTTTACGAGGCAGGTCTTGCCAGGGCCATTGGCGACTGGCTCCTGGGAATGAATGCCACCAGGCTCTATACCTTAAAATACGGCCTCAACAGGCAGGTTCTATCCATTGGCAGGGTACAAACCCCCACACTAGCCCTCATTGTAAACCGTCATTTGGAGATTGAGAATTTTGTACCACAGGCATACTGGGAGCTCAAGACCGTATACAGGGATACAACGTTCTCTGCCACAAAAGGAAAATTCAATTCAAAAGAGGAAGGTGAAGATTTCCTCAAGACAGTGCAGCAGGAAGACTTCACAGTTACCGACGTTACCCATAAAAAGGGCACAGAATATGCTCCACGTCTGTTCGACCTCACCTCCTTGCAGGTTGAATGCAACAAGAAATTCGGATACTCAGCAGAAGATACCCTGCAGACAATACAGTCTCTTTACGAGAAAAAGATAACCACCTACCCAAGGGTTGACACCACTTATTTAAGTGACGACATTTTTCCAAAATGCGCCGGCATCCTCAATGGACTAACTGAATACCAACACCTTCTGCAACCACTCAGGGGAAAGAAACTTCCAAAGAGCAAGAAAGTGTTCGACTCCTCAAAAGTAACCGACCACCATGCAATTATCCCTACCGGAATGCAGCCGCAGAACCTCTCAGACATGGAGCGTAAAGTATTTGACCTGGTAGCCCGCAGATTTATTGCAGCTTTTTATCCCGACAGCAAAATCTCCACCACCACAGTCCTTGGAAAAGTGGAAAAAGTGGAGTTCAAAGTATCGGGAAAACAGATCCTTGAACAGGGTTGGAGGGCAGTCTTTGCT
>JAZLBB010000062.1:0-1025 GCA_045613465.1 Candidatus Egerieisoma sp. | reverse complement strand
TGTTATATATTCAAAATTTTTTATTACCTTTGCAGTCGATTTACATCTAAAGTATGGAATAAGACCGAGTTTTTGTTGGGTAGAAACCTGTCAACAACGTTCCGTCCCCATACTTTATACATCCAAAAACTGGATAGTTCGTTGGGCAATGACCCCGTATTTGTAACGATAGAGTTCAGATGTATATGATGTTTATCTAAAGCAGTTATTCAATAAATTGTAACAGTTATGATGTACATTGGTATTGACGTAAGCAAAAATTCATTTGTAGCAGCTTATCCTACAAAGAGTGGTTACACTACTCAAACTTTCAAGAATGACACCAAAGGTGTACGCCAGTTTATCAAGTCTCTTCCCGAAGAGAGCCACTGCGTGATGGAAGCTACAGGTAACTACAGCATGCTTTTGCTCTATCTACTCCAACAAGCAGGTTTTCCTGTCAGCATGGAGAATCCGCAGAAGCTTAAGCATTTCTCTCGTGCCATGATGAGTGTCACAAAAACGGATGAGATCGACGCTAAACTCATTGCCATGTATGGTGAAAAAATGAATCCTGCACCATACAAGATACCATCCGAGAGCATCCTTCTGCTGAAACAGAAACGCACTGTTTTGCGCCAGTTAAAGAAGCACTTAGCAGCTACGCTAAACCTGCAACAGTCGTTGGCAGTATTGCCCAAACAGGATCCTACAAGTAAGACGGCTGTAGAGCAGACTATCAAGTTTCTGCGCAAGCAAATCTCCAAAATGGAAGAAGAGATTACCAATCTTTCCAATAAGGAATTTAAGCGTCAAATGGACTTGCTTACCTCCATCAAAGGCATCGGTAATACGCTCGCTTCTGCGCTGATAGTTGCCACTGGAGGGTTTACTTACTTTACAAGTGCAAAGCAGATATCACGCTTTCTTGGGCTATGCCCTACTTACCAACAATCAGGTACATCAGTCAACATCAAAGGTCACATTAATCGCAATGGTGATACACATTTACGTGGTCAATTATATGTAGCAGCAATGGCTTCTTT
>JAZLBB010000061.1:0-8588 GCA_045613465.1 Candidatus Egerieisoma sp. | reverse complement strand
CAGACCTATACTTGGCTTGCGGTATCTCTGGTGCTATCCAGCACTTGGCAGGTATGGAGGAGTCTGAGCTTATCATCGCTATCAACAAAGATAAATTTGCTCCTATTTTCCAGGTTGCAGATCTTGGTATCGTTGGTGATGCTAACAAGATTGTTCCTATGCTTACTGAGAGATTGGCAAAAGAGCTTAAAAAATAATCTGATATATAATTGTATTTAGATATTTTGGGGGGCAGCCGTTTGGTTGCTCCCTTTTTTATTTGCTTTTGTGGGAGGTTTTGGGCAGAGAAAAGGGTGTTTTTCAGCTCGGATTGCTTCTGTGGGAGGTTTCGTGCAGAGAAAGGGGTGTTTTTCAGCTCGGATTGCTTTTGTGGTAGGTTTCGGGCAGAGAAAGGGGTATTTTTCAGCTCGGATTGCTTTTGTGGGAGGTTTCGGGCAGAGAAATTGTCAGTTTTTCTGCTTATTTGTAGTGGCTGGATGATTTTTTGTACTTTTGCAGATAAATTTATTTGAATTTAGAGGTTATGCAGAAATTGATAGATTTGTCGGTGAAGCTTATAAGGAAATACCTTCCCGATCCGTTTGTGTTTGCAATTTTACTTACTTTGGTGGCTGCTCTTGCTGCAATTTTTTCTACAGGACAGACACCGCTTGAGGTGGTTGAAAATTGGGGTGGTGGTGTATGGAGCCTTCTTGCATTCTCAATGCAGATGGCATTGGTTCTAGTTTGCGGTTCTGCATTGGCAGATGCTCCACTTGTAAAGAAAGGCTTGCGCAAAATGGCTGCATTTCCTAAAACTCCTGCAGCTGCAATTACAACAGTAACGTTGGTTTCTTCGATTGCATGCTGGATAAACTGGGGTTTTGGCCTTATTGTAGGTGCTATTTTTGCCAAAGAGATAGCAAGAGCTGTAAAAGGGGTAGACTACAGATTGCTTATTGCTTCTGCTTATAGTGGTTTTGTAGTTTGGCATTCAGGCCTCTCGGCATCTATTCCATTGGCAATGGCAACAGAGGGTGCTTCTTTATTAGAGGTTTCAAGAGGTACAATTACCTCTGCAATTCCAATTTCTCAGACAATTTTTGCAACTTATAACCTTATAATTGCCTTTGCAATAATAGTTGCTCTTACTGTGGTAAATACAATCATGCATCCTGCTCCCGACAAAACTTTTACAGTTGACCCTGCATTGTTGGGTGAAGAGGAGGACCTCCAGGAGAGGGAGCTTTGTGGAGCAATTGGGGAGAAGGAGTGCCAGATAGAGTGGAAACTTACCCCTTCTGAGAAGTTGAATAACAGTATGTTGCTGTCGGGAATAATAGCACTTATGGGATTGGGTTACCTTGCTATAAGACTATTTGTGAAAGGCGGCACTTTGGATTTGAATAATGTGATAATGTTGTTCATGTTCTTGGGAATTGTGTTGCACAAAACCCCTATCAAATATGTAAAGGCTGTGAATAAGGCTGCATCTTCTTCTGCAGGTATTCTGTTGCAGTTCCCATTCTATGCAGGAATTATGGGTATCATGACATCTGCATCTGCTGAGGGCGTTTCCCTTGCAGGTCAGATCAGTGAGGCTTGTGTGGCCATTTCTAACGAGAAGACTTTCCCTATGCTCAGCTTCCTTAGCGCAGGTATTGTGAATGTGTTTGTGCCAAGCGGTGGCGGTCAGTGGGCTGTGCAGGCTCCAATCATGCTTCCTGCAGGTGTGCAGCTTGGTGTGGCTCCTGCAGTTACAGGTATGGCAATCGCTTACGGTGACGCCTGGACAAACCTTATCCAGCCATTCTGGGCCCTTCCTGCCCTTGCAATTGCAAAACTGAATGCAAAGGATATTATGGGTTATTGCCTGATTGATTTGTTTGTGGTGGCTATTATTGTGGTGCTTGGATTTTTGTTCCTTGTGTAAGGTATGCAGTATATAGGAGAGTTAATTTCTCTGGGAGTAGCATGTTCATGGACTGTTACAGCTCTTTTTGCAGAGATAGGTAGCAAAAGAATAGGCTCTTTGCAACTTAACGTTGTAAGGATGGTTTTTTCTTTGGTTATGCTGGGAATTACGCTGTGGTTCTTTACAGGTTCTCCATTTCCCATGTTTGCCAGTGGTAAGGCATGGTTATGGCTCTCCCTTTCAGGTTTTGTTGGATATCTTCTTGGAGATTATTGCCTTTTTAATTCTTATATAGTCATTGGATCCAGATTTGGTCAGCTTTTTATGACCTTAGCTCCACCTACGGCTGCAATTGCAGGATGGATTATCCTTGGCGAGAAGATGCAACTTCAGGGTATTCTTGGAATGCTTGTAACCATTACAGGAATTGGTATTTCTGTGTTAAATAAGGGTGATTCTAATGGAAATGGGAAACTGTCGTTAAAACTACCTTTGAAAGGTGTATTGTTTGGAATAGGTGCAGGTATAGGGCAGGGTATAGGGCTTGTATTGAGTAAAGTTGGAATGAACTGTTATGAAAGTGCAATTCCAGCAGCAGAGACTGATGTAGCTAATATGCTTCCGTTTGCATCTACCTATATTAGGGCCGTAACAGGAGCAATTGGTTTTCTTGGAGTGATGTTTATCCAGAAGAAATTAGGAACGCTGATTGTTGCTGTAAAAGACCGTAAAGGGATGCATGCTGCTTTCTGGGCTACATTTACAGGTCCGTTCATTGGAGTTTCTCTGTCGCTTATGGCGGTGCGCTATACTGAGGCAGGTATTGCCTCAACGCTAATGGCTCTTACACCTGTGTTTATCATATGGCCTGCACATCTTGTTTTTGGCCAGAAAGTAACCCTAAAAGAAGTTATTGGAGCTGTGATAAGTGTTATGGGAGTATCATTGTTCTTTATTTAAAACAGAAAGAAATGAACGATATAAAAATAAGGCCGGCATCTGTGAATGATGCACTGGTGATTGCACAGGCTATTGCAATGGCAATTGGAGAAGAGACAATTGTAAAGTATTGTGGTGCTGATTATCTGAAAGCTCTGGAGACAGTTGCTTCTGTGGAGGGTACGCAGTACAGTTACAGGAATGCTTTAGTTGCAGAGGTAGATGGTGTTGCGGCAGGAGCTGCTATTGGGTATGACGGGGCTTTGTTGGAGCCTTTGCGTTCTGGAACACTTTCTCTTCTTAGGGAGTTCAATCCTTCTGTATCTGTTACCGATGTTGAAACTCAGGCGGGGGAGTTTTATATAGATTCAATAGGTGTTTTGCCGCAGTTCCGTGGTAATGGTATTGGTAAGCGCCTTCTGATGGCTATGGTTGGCAAAGGATTGGCTCTTGGGTGTGGAAAAGCCGGTTTAATGGTGGGTTTTGAGAATTCTGAGGCATCTTCTCTATATTTGGGATGTGGGTTTCAGGCTGTAGAGGAAAAGTTCTTCTTTGGCCATAAAATGCTCCATATGCAATGTTCTCATCTGTTAGCAGAGGACAAAATCCTCTACACCGGCCTAAATTACCCTCAAGTACAGGAGTTTTGCGGCGACAAAATCCTTGCACCATATATCTGCATGGGATTTTCAATGCTTTCTCTTATTGTTCCCGACGGATTTCTTACAGTGAACGAAGGTGATACAATCTGTAAGGATGGATTGGGGAATTTCTGGGTGGAGTAAAGATCAGTTTATTTCAATGTTATCACTGAAATCTCCGGTGATGCGCCCAATCTGAAAGGTGCTGTACAGCCAAGACCTATATTTATGTATAGGGATTGTCCGTCCTGTTTATACAGGCCGTGGGTGTGTTCAAAGGCCCAAGAGGCAGGTGTGTACCCAAAGATCTTAACTTGTGCAGCGTGAGTATGGCCGGAAAGGGTAAGGGGAATATCAGTTTGAGGTACAACTTCTGCAGCCCAATGGGTAGGGTCGTGGGAGAGGAGTATCCTGAATCCGTCTGTTCCTACCATTGCTGCTGCTAAATCTCCTGTATTTGTGCTTCTGAAGCCTTGGTTGGTGCAGCTCTTGTTGTCTACTCCGAGGATTGTTATTTTTGATGAATCTTTAACAATCGGGAAGAAAGAGTTGCGTAAAAGGTGCCAGCCGAGGGTATCTCTCTGGTAGGCGGCAAAATCTTCTACTGCTGCTGCATGGGCTGTGGAGTCCCCTCCAAAACGGTTGCCGTAGATTAGGAAATCGTGGTTGCCCATTACTGATGTTACTCCGTAAACTGCTTGCAGAGATTTGAGCATATCTGTGTAAGGCTCAGCCTCTTTGGTGCCTATGGTAACCATATCTCCGGTGAAGCAGATGAGGTCCGGATTTTGGGCGTTGATTGTGTTTATGATCCGCTGCAGTTTCTCAGGATGGCCGTCGAAAGTTGAAAGGTGAAGGTCTGAGATGTGTACAATCTTGAATCCTTTGAATGCTTCAGGAATTTCCGGATGGGAATATTCCAGATGGTTTACATCCAGCTTCCAGCGGCCAATGTGATATCCGTATGCCATCAGACCCCAGAAGAGCAGAGCAAGAGCCAGAGCGGTGTATCCGAATGGGGCATAGGGGAGCCTGTACTTGGCAAAAATGCCAATTATTTTCCCTACAATCCATAGTAGATTTGGGACTAGCGCGAGGAGCAGGCCTGCAACGAGGGAGGCTATGAGCATGAATTTTACCATATTCTATTTGTCGTGTCCCGGGCCCTTTGGGAACCAGCCTTTTTGAACCCTTTGCTTTTGTTCGTACACTTCCAGTATACTCCAGAAGGAAGAAAATGCCGTTACACCCAAAATTGTGGACCATATCATATTGGCCGCAATGAGTGACAGGATGGAAAATATGACTCCAGCTAAGGCAAACAGCCACCAGCTTTTTACTCCAAGGTAGTATTCCGCTTTAATTACCAGCGGATGGAAAAGGCCTATGATTAGAAATGTTGATAGGCCTACTAATAGTCCTGTATAGTTCATAATTCAAATATAATATTTTTTCGGGTTTTAGCGATTGTGTTCTTCAGGTTGATGCATTATTGTACAAAACAAATAATGACAACATATGAATAAGTTATTTTTAATTCTGGGGGCGTTATTTTGTCATAAATTGTCAAAACTGGGTAATACCTTTGCAAAACAAAAAAATGATTCCCTATGAGAAAATACACAGCAGTCTACACTCCCAAAAAATGCAGGGAGGCAATACGTCAGTCGTATGAGGCTCATGACCCAAAAGATGCAATAGAAAAAGCCCAAAAATTTGATGCGTGGCCCAATGTGGTAATCTATGATGATACCTACTCTGAGATTCCAAGCTACGGTGAAATGATATACCTGAACGGCCAGATAATAAAGCGTTCATTTGATGGCCCTTATCTGTTAAAAAGCCTCTGTTTATATGATGCAATCCGTACAGACTTGAGCTATACTTCCTGCCGCATATCCAATAAAATTTCGGCAATTACCGGGAGGCCGAGCACTGTACAGTTTGTAAAGGATATATGTATTGCGATAAACAAGCTTAGCTCACTATGTCAAGATGAAGCCAAATTAAATAACGAACCATGCCGATGGCTCTAAAAATACCTCACCAATATGTTTGCAATAATAGTATTTATAGCTATGGTCTGCAATGTCCTTGGAGAAATGACAGGACGCAATACAAAGTGGTAATCTACCCATACATAATTAATCATCGGGTAGGGGATAATAAAAATCCTCTTCCCGATGAATTGTTATTATTATTAATTGTCTCTATTAATCAGATTGACCACTACCTTTACAATAATGTCCATCTCCTCAGTGCGGCTCTCTGCAATCATTAGAGTAAGGGCTACAAGAGTATTGTTTGCAATACGCTTTTCTCTGTTAGGACCATAAAGTATTCCATTATTTTCCATAAACCACAAGAAGAGCATTGCTGCAATGCGTTTATTCCCATCACTGAAAGAGTGGTTTTTCACCACAAGATACAGGAGCATAGCTGCTTTTTCTTCAACAGACGGGTATAATTCGTTTCCATCAAAAGTTTGGTATATCTGTCCTATACTGCTTTTAAATGAACTGTCCTTTTCATTTGCAAACCACCTGCTTTCACTAAATTTTACTTTAAGGGCATTTATTGCGTCCATTGCATTTTCGTATGTTGCCCTGAACGGTTCATCCTTGGTGGTTTGTCTAATTGACAGATTTTGAAAGTCATACCTGTCCAATATATCCAAGGCATAAACATAATCACCAATAACTCTAAACAGCCCACTATACTCATCATTTGTAATTGTGCTCTGCAAGGATATTGTCCTTGCCATAAGACGCACTACATTCTTTAGTTCATTGTACCGTTCCGCGTTTATTTCATTATTTATTGCATATCCTTTTATGAGATATTCCTTAAGAACTTTATTGGCCCATTTACGGAATTGGATACCCTCCCTGCTTTTTACCCTAAATCCAACAGATGTTATCATATCAAGACTATAATATTCAACAGATTTTTCTTGATACAAACCATCCACACGACCATACTTCCTGGTAGTCGCAATTTTTGCGACTACCGGTTCTCCTGCCAACTCTTCATTCAAAGCATTATTAATATGCTTACCAATAGTCTTAACATCACGATTGAATAATTCTGACATTTGCTGGCGATTCAGCCACACTGTCTCATTCTCCAGTTTTACATTCAACTCTACATTCCCCTCAGGAGAATGATAGATTTCAATAGATGATTTGTTCATAATCAAATAATTATTGGTTATGAACAAATCTATTTATAAGCCAGGAGAAACTTTGCCAAGAAAAGAAATATCTGCATACTCGCAGAAAAGTTTTTCTTTTTTTGGCATTTGTCCAAAAAACAGAAATTTAAAAACAGCAAATAATCTTCCCGGCAGTTAATTCTATAGCCATTTTGTAGAGTTAGATTGTTGATATGTTAAGTTGTAATTTGAGGATGAAATTTTTTAAAGAAAAATTACGGTTCTCGGAGCAAAAAAGCGAAAAAGTGCGTTAACCACTGTTCCATAACGCATTAAACGGCAAACCTCGGAAATGGTAACAAAGGAAAAAAACAAGGAAATGAAAGGTAATGAAACAGAACGGTTGCCAAGTCATTACCCGATAATGCAGTAAAGTTTTTCTTTGTGTCGTCACGTTTCATCGTTCTGCGTTAGTTTGCATATCAATATATAACTTGCTGATAACTAATTTTGTAACAAAAAACAGAAATTCAAAAAAATAAAATATTAGTAATTTTTCTTCACGCACAAGGAACAAAATTAAGCTTCTCATAGCTGGGATCCTTTTTATTAGTCTTTTAAGATAGGGTGCGTTTTCAATTAATATTTCTGTTTGCCAGGGATTACGCCTCTTATGCCTCCTTTGGGGTTTTCTACATCACCTGTGTAGTGGGGTATAAGGTGCATGTGTACATGGAAGATGGTTTGGCCGGCGGCGGCATTGATATTTATACCAATGTTGTATCCGTCGGGATTAAGGTCATTGTCTATTTGGGCCTTTATTTGATGCATTAGGGCCTGCATTGCTGCAGTTTCTTCTTGGGTGAGATTAAAGTAGTTGGCAACGTGCCGTTTGGGGATTATGAGTGTGTGCCCTTTGGATACAGGGAAGGCGTCTCTTATGGCTATACATAGATTGTTTTCTGCTATTATTTGTTCTGGTGCCAGGTGGCAAAATATGCAGGTGCTTTGTGCGTCCATAGATGCTATTTTTGATATTTCCATTGTTCAAAGCCCATGTTGCAGGCTATTTGTGCCATTGGGGAGAATGTCTGGTGGTATATTTCCTGGAATTTGTGTTGTGGCATTTCCAGGAGTTCCCTAATTGTATAGCCTAGTGATACGTAGTCTTCCAGAGCTTTATCACTTTTACCCAAACTGCAGTATGTTTTTAGTGCGTTATGGTGTATGTTGGAGAGTTTTGGCAGGTAATATTCAAGGTCTGGTATTTTGTCTGATTTTGATGAGTTTATTGATGGATTGCTTGGAACTAGATTCCAAGAGAGGTCATGTGTTACAAAACTCCATGGGATAAAATGATCCAGGTCAAAGTTCCCTGTTGTGAGGTTTGTATTTGTATATTGCAACCGTATTGTTAAATACGCGGCTTAGAAGGCCTGTGCTAAGCCTTTCTTGTTGTGGTATTTGCATGAATTTTTGCTTGTATAGCAAAGTTACTAAAATATGCTGAAGGATAAAATATATTGTTTAGTGATGTAATGTACCGTGGATGTATTTTTGTCCACTGTCGGGAGGAGTTTTGTGGATGGATGTGCCACGAGGTGATACGCAATAAAAAAGTCCACTCCGGAGGGGGGGACTTTCTGTTATTTGTCGGGAAGAATATTATTTCCTGCTCAACTCGTTTGCCTTTGCTACGGCTGGGATGATGTGAGGGAAGATGTATTCTTTTCCAAGTTCCTGCACAAAGCCTACCTTTGTAAGGTATTTCTGGACGTTGTCAGTTACACCACTTAGGATAAGCTGAACGCCGTCTTTCTGTGAGCGTTTCCATAGGCTGCGCAAGTTGTTCAATCCTGTTGAGTCCATGAATGGAACTTTTCTCATGCGGATAATACGTACTTTTATGTTACCTTCACGCATGTGGTCAATCTCATCAAGTTTGCTGGCAAGACCAAAG
>JAZLBB010000060.1:0-4607 GCA_045613465.1 Candidatus Egerieisoma sp. | reverse complement strand
AAGCCATCAATAATGACAATGCTGATCAGTTTATGTCCTACGATGCTGGAATGAAGATTTTCAGGTCATTCTTGAACACAATACAATAATACAACGGCAGTCCCCAACATAATGATGTCAGAAAAAGTTCAAGTAATGTGGAGCTTTAAAGATTTTGCTTGTGGCGCCAGCAAAGAAGAGAACCTCAAACAGATGAAACATCGCTTGGAAGGTCTTGTAGGAGTAGTTCCACAATTGGTTTCGGCAGAAGTGGGAATTGACTTCAAGCATACAGACATGAGCTACGATGCTGTTCTCATCAGCAAATTCCGCAGTGAGGAAGATCTTGCAGCCTATAAAGTGCATCCTGCACATGTTGAGATAAGCAATTTTTGCAAACAGTGCAGAGAAAGCCGAGTAGTTTGTGATTATTGGGAGTAATAAAGCCGAATGCCCAATCCACCATATGGAACAAGTAAAATTTGAAATATGCTGCGGATCGCTGCAAAGCGCCCTGAATGCACAAGAAGCAGGAGCCAACAGAGTAGAACTGTGTTCAGCCCTCAGTTTGGGAGGTCTTACACCTTCATATGGCTTTATAGAACTGGCCAGAAAGAGACTGAAGATTGATATTAACGTACTTGTCCGTCCACGCCAAGGAGATTTCCTTTATGATTCAGATGAGATAGCCGTAATGATTAAAGACATTATGGTTTGCGCCCAAATGGGAGTAAACGGAGTTGTAATAGGAGCATTGGACCCTTACGGAAACATTGATATGGATGCTTGCAGAGCTATGGTTGCTGTTGCAAAGCATCATGGGCTCTCTGTAACTTTCCACAGAGCTATCGACCGCAGTTGCAACATTATGGCTGCTCTTGAAGATGTTATCTCATTGGGGGCAGACAGAGTGCTTTCGTCGGGAGGAAAGACAACCTCATTTGAAGGAATGGATACTCTTGCTGCAATGAATAAGGCTGCTGCAGGAAGAATAATCATTATGCCTGGTGGGGGAGTAAATGCAACCAATATCAAAGAAATCCTTACAACTACCGGAGCCAGTGAGATCCATTTTTCAGGCTCAGAAATCATCCAGTCAGAAATGATCTACAGAGGAGGGGTATCTTTTACTCCCGACAATTTGGGAGGAGATTTTACCCGTACAGAAAGCTCCATTGAAAAAATAGCAAATACTATACAGTCTGTAAAATGACACCCCATTATAAAAGTGGGTGACCCAAAAGGTGGAAATTTAAGGCTTGTGCAGGTGAGGAAACCGGAGTTTACTATTGTAAATGAGGATTTCCGAGGCAAGCGTAACGCAAAATTTCCCCTTTTGAGTCGTCCTCTTCTGTTATTTCACAAACGGTACCAATATTGCTGACAGATCAGGATCAGGCATATCCTTGTCTATAGGATACATCGGACGCTTAATCCTTTTGTAAGGCAAACCGGCTAAATCCTGGTTCACACCTCCAAGGGTAAGGGCCATCATCCAATCAGCCTGCATATTGTAAAGTTCAGGCTCCAGATAACCAATTTTTACCATAACTATATCTGCAGTGCGCGGATTCAGTCCCAATTTGGTAAACTCATGCTCCTTATGAAACCCTTTCCTTATTTCAGTAACTATAACGTCAATACTACCTACCTTCACTGCCACCTCCGAATTTACAGGATGGTCATAAATTGCAGTAACAGTTCCTTTCAACCTAACAGGAGGGGCATAGCGGTCATCAACCTCAGCACCGGCAACCATATCAATCTTTCCACCTACACCAACTTCTTTTGCACGTGCTACAAAATCTTTGTCTGGAATAGATGCATAAATGAGTTGTGGACCTTTACTGCTTTTGAACTCATCCCTCTTAAGCAATTGGGTAAGGGTCCAGGTTACATCACCTGCACCACCTGCAGTTGGGTTATCTCCAGTATCACTTATGTAATATGGCCTTTTTGCATCCTTTTTAAGGGCATTTGCAAGGCACTCTTCCAACGTGGTTGTAGGAGCAACAAAATCAAACTGATGTCTCACATCCCAGAAGTATTGGGCAATCTCCTCCGCAGCTGCAACTACAGCTTTCTTATCATCGCCAGTTGCCATTACCACAGCATGGTTTCTTGGCTCATCCGCCCAAGCATAACCAATCCATATTGAAGCATCAATAACCCCTTCACGCTCCAAATAAGTCATATCATAAAGGGATTTTGCAGGTTCCACCCTTGTTGATGTCTGCTCTCCAGGCAATAGGATAGGAACAGGAACATAAGCCTTGTAAGCAGGCTTGCCTTTACCACTTTCCAAACGCTCTATAAGTATCCTTGCCGCTCTCTCCCTTGTTTCCCAAGCATCTTCATGTGGTGCCATACGGTAACAACAAATCAGATCTGTATTCTCTGCCAAAGTCATAGAGACATTGCCATGCAAATCCATAGGAGCTGTAACTACAACATCATTTCCTATAACTTCCCTTATCCTTTTTATCATGTCTCCTTCGGGATCATCCAATCCCTCAACACTCATTGCGCCATGAAGGTCGTACACAAATCCATCCAAAGGGAGATTTGCACGTAAAGAGTCTAATATCACATTTACAAACTTCTCGTATGTATCCCTTGTTACTGCACCTCCTGGTGTAGCCCTCGCCACCAAAGCTGGAATCCATTCCGCTCTATTTCTCAATGGTTGGCCATCCCTCAAATATGGGATCATATCAAACACCTGGTCACCTATAGCCACATTAAAGGCCTCTTCTGTACTGCGTGCAGGCGAAAACGTAGAAGACTCTATTTTTATACCTGCAATAGCAATTCTTGGAAGTTTCTGCTCTTTTGCACATGAAGCTATAAAAAGCGATATTACAGAGCAAAGTAACAAGCGTATTATTGGACTTTTCATAATTTACTCCATAAGCTTTTTATACTTGAATTTCTTAGGCTCTACATTGCCAAGACGCATCTTCTTGTTCTCCTCGTACTCTGAGTAGGTTCCTTCATAGAAGTAAACTTTTGAATCGCCCTCAAAAGCAAGGATATGAGTACAGATACGGTCAAGGAACCAACGGTCGTGCGAAATAATCACTGCACAGCCTGCAAAGTTCTCCAAACCCTCCTCCAAAGCTCGGATTGTATTTACATCTACGTCATTGGTAGGCTCATCCAAAAGTAGCACGTTAGCACCCTCTTTAAGGGTAAGAGCAAGGTGTAGACGGTTTCTCTCACCACCACTCAACACACCACATTTCTTCTCCTGGTCTGCACCGCTAAAATTGAAACGGGAAACATAGGCCCTTGCATTAACCTCCTTATTACCAAGTTTTACATATTCAGAGTTCTCCGCAATAGTTTCGTAAACGGTCTTGTCGGGATCAATGCTCTTGTGCTGCTGGTCTACATATGCAACCTTAACTGTCTCTCCCACTTTAAACTCACCTTTATTAGGGGAATCATAACCCATAATCAGACGGAACAATGTTGTCTTACCTGCACCATTAGGACCAATCACACCTACTATACCTGCAGGTGGCAATTTAAAGTTAAGGCCTTCATACAGTACTTTATCTCCAAAGGCTTTGGTAACATCTATTGCCTCAATAACATTGGTACCCAAACGTGGTCCGTTAGGGATAAAGATCTCAAGTTTCTCCTCTTTCTGTCGGCCATCCTCATTAAGCATCTTCTCATATGCTCCCAAACGTGCCTTAGATTTTGCGTGGCGCGCTTTTGGAGCCATTCTAACCCACTCAAGCTCCCTCTCCAAAGTCTTACGGCGCTTACTCTCCTGCTTCTCCTCCAATTTGAGTCTGTTTGACTTCTGATCCAACCAAGAAGAATAGTTTCCTTTCCATGGGATACCCTCACCTCTATCCAACTCAAGAATCCAGCCCGCAACATTATCAAGGAAATAACGGTCGTGGGTAACGGCAATAACTGTACCCTTATACTGCTGAAGGTGTGCCTCAAGCCACTGGATACTCTCTGTATCAAGGTGGTTGGTAGGCTCATCCAACAAAAGTACATCAGGCTCCTGCAACAAAAGACGGCATAGGGCAACCCTCCTTCTTTCTCCTCCCGACAGGTTCTTTACCAACGCATCAGGCTCAGGACACATAAGGGCATCCATAGCCCTCTCCAATTTTGAATCCAGCTCCCAGCCACCTACCTGCTCAATCTTCTCGGTAAGCTCACCTTGTCTCTCTATAAGTTTAGCCATCTGGTCATCATCCATAGGCTCCATAAACTTCATGTTTATCTCTTCGTACTCCTTAAGGACATCTACAACATCCTGTACACCTTCCTCTACAATCTCTCTTACGGTCTTGTTGTCATCGAGCTGAGGCTCCTGCTCAAGATATCCCACAGAGTAGCCTGGAGCCCAAACTACCTCTCCTTTATAGGATTTCTCAATACCGGCAATAATCTTCATCAATGTAGATTTACCAGAACCGTTCAAACCAATAATACCAATCTTTGCTCCGTAGAAGAAAGACAAATAAATGTCTTTAAGAATTGTCTTGTTGTTGGCAGGCAAAACCTTGCCCACACCATTCATGGAAAAAATTATTTTCTCGTCTGCCATATCTATATACAAATTTGTACAAAGATACTTTTTTTTGAGCAAATAACAT
>JAZLBB010000059.1:0-2644 GCA_045613465.1 Candidatus Egerieisoma sp. | reverse complement strand
TCCACCTGTTTCCACAGAGCAATGGGAAGAGGTGATAATCAAAGATTTGAAAGGTGCCGATTACGAGAAAAAACTCGTATGGAAAACTGAGGAAGGTTTTTCAGTTCGCCCTTACTACCGTGCCGAGAACCTTGAGGGTGTAAAACACCTAGGTGGTGAGGCTGGTGCTTTCCCTTTTGTAAGGGGTACAAAAGATAACAACAACTGGTTGGTTCGTCAGGACTATTGCGCTTGCGAGTGCGGTTTTGAGAAAGCTAATGCTCAGGCTGTTGACGGTCTTAAAAAAGGTGTTGAGGCTGTAGGTTTCTGCATTGATGGCAAGAAAGCTATTTCTGAGGCTGAGATGAAGACCCTTCTTAACGGTATTGATCTTGCTAAGGTTGAGGTTAACTTTACAGGTTGCTGCTGTGCTTCTGTAGAGATTATCAACTCATTCTTGGCAGTAGCTAAAGCTCAGGGTGTGGCTGCTGAGGATCTAAAAGCTTCATTTGACTTTGATCCACTAAGAGGCCTTAACCAGACAGGTGCTTTCTGTTCAGACAAATCAATGGATACCCTTAAAGATGTTATTGAGGCAGTTAAGGATTATCCAAGAGTAAGAGTAATTGGTGTTGAGGCATACGCTTTCAACGATGCAGGTTCAAACATTTCACAGGAGCTTGGTTTTGGTCTTGCTATGGGTAGCGAGTACATCAACAAACTTGTTGAGATGGGTATGAGCGCAGATGACGCTGCAAGACGCATCAAATTTACTTTTGCTGTAGGTTCAACCTACTTTATGGAGATTGCAAAATTCCGCGCAGCAAGAATGTTGTGGGCTAACGTAGTTAAAGCTTACGGTTCTGAGAAAGAGTGCTGCCAGAAAATGAAGATCCACGCTGTTACCAGCGAGTGGAATATGACTGTTTACGATCCATACGTAAATATGCTAAGAGGTACTACTGAGGCAATGAGTGCTGCTATAGCAGGTGTTGATTCTCTTGAGGTACTTCCATTTGACTATCCGTTCCGCGCTCCAGGTGAGTTCAGCAACCGTATTGCAAGAAATACTCAGTCTATCCTTAAAGAGGAGGCTTCTTTTGATAAAGTTGTTGACCCTGCTGCTGGTTCATACTTTATTGAGAACCTTACACAGTCTATTTCTGAGACTGCTTGGAAATTATTCACTGAGGTTGAGAATATGGGCGGTTATGTTGAGGCTTTCAAAGCTGGTTTCATCCAGAGCACTATCAAAGCTACAGCAGATGCTAGAGACAAGAAAATTGAGACTCGCAGAGAGATTATTCTTGGTTCTAACCAGTATCCTAACTTCACTGAGAAAGCTGACAAAGATGTTACTTTGGAGGTTGTTACCAGAAAAGCTGCACCTGCTGCATGCGGTACAGTTCTAGGCCAGCCACTTGCTAAATATAGAGGTGCTCAGCCATTTGAGGCTTTGCGTTTTGCTACTGAGCAGAGCGGTAAAGAGCCAGTTGCTTACATGGTAACTTATGGTAACCTTGCAATGTGCAGAGCAAGAGCACAGTTCGCTTGCAACTTCTTTGCAGTAGCAGGTTTCAAAGTAGTTGATAACAACAGATTCTCTTCTCCTGAGGAGGGTGTTAAGGCAGCATTGGAGGCTAAAGCTGATATTATTGTTGCTTGTTCATCTGATGACGAGTATGCAGAGGCAGTTCCACAGATCGCTTCACTAGTAGGTGACAAAGCTATCGTGGTTGTTGCTGGTGAGCCTGCTTGTAAAGAGGAGCTAGTAGCTAAAGGCATTGAGAACTTCATTAGTGTCAAGAGTAATGTTCTTGAGACTCTAAAAGGTTATCAGGCTAAATTGGGTATTAAATAAGCAATAATAAAATTAAAAGACATATAAGATTATGCGTCCGAATTTTTCAGAACTAAAATATAACGGTGGCGCCGCTTGCACTCAGCAGAACAACAGCGAGTGGATGACACCAGAGAGGATTGCTGTAAAAACAAACTACAGTGCCTCTGATCTTGAGGGAATGGAGCATTTGAACTATGCTGCTGGTGTAGCTCCTTTCCTACGTGGACCTTACAGCACAATGTATGTGCAGAAACCTTGGACTGTAAGACAGTATGCAGGTTTCTCTACAGCTGAGGAGTCAAATGCATTCTATAGAAGAAACCTTGCTGCAGGTCAGAAAGGTCTTTCAGTTGCTTTCGACTTGGCTACTCACCGTGGTTACGATGCTGACCACCCACGTGTAGTTGGTGATGTTGGTAAAGCAGGTGTATCTATTTGTTCAGTTGAGGATATGAAGATCTTGTTTGATCAGATTCCTCTAAACAAGATGTCAGTTTCTATGACTATGAACGGTGCCGTTCTTCCAGTTATGGCTTTCTACATTGTAGCTGGTTTGGAGCAGGGTGCTAAACTTGAGGAAATGGCTGGTACTATCCAGAATGATATCCTTAAAGAGTTCATGGTACGTAATACCTACATTTACCCACCAGAGTTCTCAATGAGAATCATTGGCGATATTTTCGCTTACACTTCTAAATATATGCCTAAGTTCAACTCAATTTCAATCTCTGGTTACCATATGCAGGAGGCTGGTGCTACCAATGATATTGAGATGGCTTACACATTGGCAGACGGTCTTGAGTACTTGAGAACAGGTATCAA
>JAZLBB010000058.1:0-17643 GCA_045613465.1 Candidatus Egerieisoma sp. | reverse complement strand
CAGCTGTGCAGAATGTCCTTTTGGGAGACAACAATATTAAAAACAAAACCAAAGACCTTTCCAAGATTCAGGAGGTAGACCACTTTTTCAAATACACTGTAGATGTAAAGGGCATCACCAACCAGTACAGTTCAGGACGCTGTTGGATGTTTACATCCATGAATGCTTTAAGACCTACAGCTCAAAAGAAATATGACTATAACAAGTTTGATTTCTCACACAACTACAACTATTTCTGGGATATGTTGGAGAAATCAAACCTTTACTTGGAGAATATAATTAGAACTGCAAATAAAGAGATTACAGATCAGGAGGTTGTATGGTATCTTCAAAGTCCTGTAGGTGACGGTGGCGTATGGAACCTTTTCTACAACTTGGGAGAGAAGTACGGTGTAGTACCACAGGAGGTAATGCCAGAGACTGTTCACTCAAACAATACTGGCCAAATGACAGGTGTGATTAACCGCAGACTTAAAAAGGCTGGTTGGGACATCAGGCAGGTATATGAGCAGAAAACTGCCAATGTAAAGAAAAACAACAAGAAAGCCCAGGAGGAGCTTGCAGCTGCACTTAAAGCTGCCAAAATGGAGGCACTTGAGGATGTTTACCGCATTCTTGCCCTTTGCCTTGGTGAGCCACCTACAGAGTTCACTTGGAAATATAAGAACAACAAAGGTGAGGTAGTAACTGTAAAGACAACCCCTCAAGAGTTCTATAAAGGTCTTATTCCCGACAATTACAACCCTGAAACTTTCATCATGGTTATGAACGACCCTACCCGTGAGTACTACAAGGTTTACGACATTGCAAACTACCGCAATACAATTGAGGGTGTAAACTGGGTATATCTTAACCTTCCAAATGAGGAGATAAAAGATGCTGCCCTAAAATCAATCAAAGCCAATGAGCCAATGTATGCTTCTTGCGACGTAGGTAAAGAGAGTGACACAAAGGCCGGTGTATGCAATCCAGGCATATATGATTATGAGTCATTCCTTGGCATTGACCTGAGCATGGACAAAAAGGCAAGAATCCTTACCCGCTACAGCGGCTCATCGCACGCAATGCTCCTAATGGCATGCGATACAGATGAGAACGACAAACCTGTAAAATGGCAGTTTGAGAACAGTTGGGGAGCCACTTCCGGCCACAATGGTTACCTTACCTTCACCGACAAATGGTTTGACGAGTTTATGTTCAGAATTGTAATCAATAAAAAATACCTTAGCGAGAAAGCAGTTGAGGCTGCAAAACAGGCTCCTGTAACCCTTCCTGCTTGGGACTACATGTGGTAATTATGAGTTTCTGGAGAGTTTTATTATCAATAATATTTCCGCCCCTTGCCGTTATTGACAAGGGTTGCGGTTCAATCCTAATCACATTCCTGCTCACCCTATGCGGCTGGGTACCGGGAGTGATTGCTGCTTTAATCATCCTTAATAAGCAGAACTGATTGAACAAGAACCCCATTGGAAATACCAACGGGGTTCTTGATTCTTTAAGCTGACCTTACAATATTTGCATAATGTATAATATCTGCTGCACATTCATACCAATCTTTTAAGGTAGGCAAAATACACTCCACTTTCTCCGGTTTAGCGAGCGGTTTCACACCTGTCTTCAATCCTTTTGCAACCATATTCCAGTACATTATCCTCATAGTGTTATTAAAGTGCTCATTCGTTTTGATGTGAATATCTCCATCGTAAGATTCATCTGACATCCACGAACAGAAAAGTATATACTCCTCTACAAGTACACCGGAAAAGCACTCCACATCAAGATTCTCCATAAGTTCGCTTGTTAATCCAAGATCATTAACAAGAGAGTAGCTTGGAAGAAGTATCTTACTTCTGAGACGTCCTCCTGTTACCTTATGTAATGCGTCATTAACGGCCTCCTCAGCTCTCTTGTACTCATCAATAGTTATCCATGATTGTTTGCTGTTTGCAATCCTATTCCTGTCCATCATTTTCTCCAGATCTGAAATTTTTTCCATCACATCCTGTGATATTCTAGGAGAATAGTCATTTTCAAGATGCATAATGAAAGACAAGTCAAGAGGTTTTGACCCTGAACTTTCCTTCTTTTTCTCCGATTGCTTACCTACAGCTTTTCTGTGCATAGAACCTATACCGTCTTGCAATAATGGGACAGCATACATTACTACAATTCCCAAGAAGCATATGCCAATAAAATGATACCACTTTATATCATAGACACCATTCTGATTAAAATACATTGCCACCATTAAGCCAGCAACCGGAATAACAGAAACAGCAATTGCCATAACTGCCGCTAACCTGTAATCCCCGTTAGACTTGTACTTTACATCTTTATTGCCAGATCCTCCAATATAGGTCTTTTCCAATTTCATAACCTCGGATTCTGACAGATACTCATTGATACTAACCCACATCGCAAAAATTAGCTCAAAAAAAGCGGCAACAATATAAAATAACCAACCGCATTCCATAGGTTGCAAATATCTGAACAATCCATAATAACAAAGCAGATGCACCAGTACACCTGCCACAATAACCTGCATCTTTGAAGTAAGCATAATACTCTATTTTTAATTATTTACTTTAAACTCATCCTTATCCTCCTGGCCATAGGCAACAGATTGTTGCTCCTGTTCCCCAGATTCTTCACAAAACCAAGCGGAAGTCCACTATAAACCAGCAGCAGATACCCCGTAGGAGCACCAGTGAACAAAAGAGGCTCTTTGGCCAAGAACTTAAGGGCGTCCTCTCTTCCAACTTCAACTGCTGAAATTCCTTGCGGCAACGAAGAGGAAGTCACCATTGAAGCCACAACCCCAGTAAGGGCAAAATCTGCATGTGGAATGTAATCTTTTCCTTTTTTTTCTGCTATTGCTATTCCCGACAGTACAGTACGGAGATTCTCCTCCACAAACTTTATCCTCTCATACAGGTCTTCCCTGTACCCTTTTACAAGGTCACCATGCAGAATTTTGATATAATTGTCGGGAAGATAATTGCATCCTTTATCAAACTGCACCTGGTTCTTGCCTTTGGCATCCTTGCCTCCTTTATGTTTTTTCCCTCCCTTGGAATGGCCAACCGCCGATGAGAATGCTCCTGGCTCCCACTCGCCGTTTTTGCGGACAAGGGCCATATACTGCCCTTCGCCTTTTACACGACCAGGAACAAACTGGAATCCACCCCCTTGGGTTTCAATAATTCCGGAACCTTCAGGTGCAACAAGCTTCACAGCCTCTGCGCCAAGTTCCTCGCAAAGGAATCGCAAGTTACCGTCATTTTCAAATTTATTGTAGGTACATGTTGAATATACCAGATAGCCACCAGGTGCCAATGAAGGCCAGATATCTGCCAGAATCCTCTGTTGCCTCTGGGCACACAGGTTCACGTTGGCAGGACTCCACTCCTGAACTGCCTGCGGATCCTTTCTGAAAAGTCCTTCACCAGAGCATGGTGCATCTACCACTACAACATCAAAAAGCTCTTCAAACGCTCCAAAATCGGCCGGATCATTGTTGGTTACCACCACATTCTCTCTACCCCATTTGGCTATATTGTCTGCAAGGATTACAGCCCTGCTCTTTATTACCTCATTTGACACCAACAAAGAATCTTCTCCCAAGAGTGAGACCAAATGTGTGGATTTTCCTCCTGGTGCAGCACACAAATCAAGCGCTGCAAGTTTCTGGGCAAAGAAACCGCCCTCAACGGCATCTTCCTTGCAGCTATAATCCTTCTCAATGGCATCCCTCACCATTTCCATATACATACTGCTTGCCTCCTGCACATAGTATCCGCCAGCATGAAAAAGTGGATCCAAAGTGAATACAGGCCTGCTTGAAAGATAATGGCCCATCGAACTCCACTGAACAGGCTCCGTTGCAATGACCTCCTCTTCTGGAGCAACGCTTGAAGCATCACCAGAAACACTCTGGGATACACCCTGAAACGCCACCTCAAGAGATCCTCCCTTGAACGGATTCACCCTCACAGAAGTAAGCTCCTCCTGGCTCTCTATATTTGAACACAACTCACCGGCAATCTCTTCTCCAAGTGCCGCAGTTGCATATTCTCTAAATTCCAATGGCAATTCCATAACCTCACCAATAATTAATCACCGTCCTCAGCAGTCTTGGCAACTTTGATCTCCTTACCCGGAGTCAACCCCTCATGCTGCTCAAAAATATATCTGCAAGGCTCCTCAACTCCCCACATGGCATATCTTCCAAACTGCACCGGCATTCCCTCAAGGAACCTGTTATAATCCTTCAGATACTCCTGAGTCCAATACACCTCAGAAATAGCTGAAATACGTGGAAAAATGGCATATTCAACGGCCTGAGGAGTTGGATAATACTCTGTCCACAAACATCCCTGACCACCAATCACATTCTCAAGAATCTCCTGAGAAAGAGTATCGGGAGTAGGATCAAATTTATACACTGTATCAAGGGCAACAAGCCTGAACATGTGTGCAAGACGCTTCTCATCAGGTCTCTGCTTGTAATTGAGATAGCTCTTGGCATTAGGGGTCATGATAACCTTATGGCCTGCCTGGGCTGCCGGAACCCATCTGTTTCCGCCACGCCAAACAGTAAGGGCAACACCCTCATCAAGGCCGTTGTCAACCATCTCGTCCCAGCCAACAGCAACCCTGCCGCGAGCCCTCACCATTGCGGACACCCTCTTTGCAAAATACTTCTGAAGCCCTTTCTCATCTACAAGATTGTGTTCCTTAATGAACTCCTGAGTCTTAGGAGATTCTTTCCACCACCTGTGGCAGCACTCGTCCATTCCAATGTGGATATACTCTCCTGGGAAGATGTCCATCAGCTCCCCAAACACATCCTCAAGGAACGCAAACGCCTCCTCACTTGGAGCCATAACATTGTTGAGCTTATTGTATATACCCCAGGTGATAGCCGGCTTAACATCTGCATTGGATTCTGTTCCCAAATGGGGATAAGTGGCCAATACCGCCATACAATGCCCCGGAAGATCAATCTCAGGCACAATGGTAATGTATCGTCGCGAAGCATAATCTACAATATCCTTCATCTCCTCCACCGTATAATATCCACCATATCTTGTAGAATCCACACCCGTTCCAGGATAAAGGCCAATAATGGTACCATCTCTGTACGAACCCACCTCATTCAGGCGCGGATGCTTCTTGCTCTCAATCCTCCACCCCTGATCATCTGTAAGGTGCCAATGAAAATAATTCAGTTTGTGCAGCGCCAAGTAATCAATATACTTCTTCACAAACCACACCGGCATAAAATGTCTTGCCACATCAAGATGCATACCCCTGTAGCTGAATGCCGGAGCATCCTCAATCTTCACCGCCGGTACAAGTATCTTCTTCCCGACAGCATTCTGAAGCTTCACAGCACCCTCTCCAGCAGATTCTCCAGCACCCTCCTGGCCAACATCCTGCACGAAGTCCTGAGCAACATCACCAACCGGAAGCAGCTGGATCAGAGTCTGCACTCCGTAGAAAAGTCCGGCAGGGTTCTTTCCCTCAATATTGATTCTGTCGGGAAGAACCTCCAACGAATAGGCACCCTCAACTGCTGTAGTATCCTGAACTACCTTCAAAACAATTTTTCTGCTTCCCCACTTACGCAATGAGAGATTGTAATGCTGTTGCAGATACTCCTGTAAGTATTCCGCAGAATTCTCCGCTTCCTCACCTTCATAAACAATAGCGGCACTCCTGTCCAACAGGAATGCCTCACTATCCCTAACCACAACACTTGCCGGGTGAGGTACTATTGCGTTAACATTCGTCACTGCAAATTCTTTTTTACTGCAGCATGCTATGCCAGCACAAAGTATGGCAAGTATCAGGAACCAGTTTCTAATCTTCATCAATATTAACTGTAACGTTTTCTCATCTCCTCAGCAAACGCTTCAGGATCTATTTTTGATGGATCTATCTTACCGCTCAATGCCATTCCAAGCTGCTCCGTAATCTGGTCTATACCCTCTTGAAGCTTGCTACCCAACATCATCTTCACCATCATAGGAAGATCTGCATTAAGTTCAAGGTGGAATGCAGTCTTGTATGAATCAATAGCATCAAAGAAAACGGTTATGGCAAATTCAAATGGAGTATTGCCGTAGTTCTGGAACATCAATGAAGAGAACGGAGTCTTGTGGGCAATTTTAAGGCCCATTCTAAACCCTTGAACCTCACCTTCAATTGTATCTTCTGTTGCAACTACACTCTCTTTTTTGTCGGGAGGAAGTGCTGCAACAAAATTTCTCATATCTGAGAAGGCAGTATATAATACATAGGAAGGTTGCTCCACTGTAACAACCTTCCCTTTAACTTGAGTGAATCCCATTCTTATTTACCCCAAATTTCAGGATTTATTCTCCACTCCTTAAGGATATTCAGATCCTCAGCCTTAATGTAATTCTCCTCTACAGCTTTCTCCAAAAGTGCCTCATAATGGCTCAAAGTGTGAAGTTCAATGTTTGCATTCTCAAATGCTCTTCTCGATTTGATAAAGTTGTATGTAAAGATTGCAACCATACCAAGAACATTTGCACCTGCTTTCTGCAATGCATCTACTGCTGCAAGGCTGCTGCCGCCAGTAGAGATAAGATCCTCAACTACAACAACTCTTGCTTTGTCTGGAAGGTTACCCTCAACCTGAGCACCTGTACCATGATCTTTTGGTTTAGGTCTTACATATACAAACGGAAGACCAAGCACCTCTGCTACCATCATACCATAGGCAATTGCTCCGGTTGCAACACCAGCAATTACATCTACATCTTTAAAATTTTTCTTTATAATCTCAACAAATGCCTCATAAACTACTTTACGTGCAGCAGGGTATGACAATACTTGTCTGTTATCACAATAAATTGGAGACTTCCATCCAGAAGCCCAAGTAAAAGGATTCTCTGGATTCAATTTAACAGCTTTAATATCCAATAGCTGTTTAGCAACAATTTTTTCTATAGATTCCATAATTCATCTGTATCTTTGTCCGCAAATATAAGAAATTCATTTGATATTTTATGTACAGCATATACTTTAACCACAGAATTATAAGCATTTGTAATAATACCTTAACAAAGCAATACAATCCAAATGCCACAGTTCTCCATTCTCCCAATAATAAAACACTTATGGAGCTTCCTGGTTTATTTGAAAAAGCAGAAAACATACAGATGCTGTACATTCCTATCCATCCGAATGATTTATCTGAAACTGTCATGCACCTTACCTCTACCCTTACACCAATAAATGCAGGAGGTGGACTTGTTCAGAATGAAGCTGGAGAATATCTTTTGATACATCGCAACGGACTATGGGATCTGCCTAAAGGCAAACAGGAAGAGGGTGAAGATATTGCATTAACAGCTTTGCGTGAAGTGGAGGAAGAGTGTGGAATCAGTGGTTTGGAGCAAAAAGAGCTGCTATGCGTTACCCACCATACATACAGGATGAACGGCATGTTTATGTTAAAGCATACATATTGGTACAATATGATTTACAGGGGGGACTGCTCAACAGTTGTTCCACAACTCGAAGAGGGAATACAAGAATGCAAATGGGTACCTGCATCCCAACTTCCGGAACTGCTAAAAGACACCTACCCTTCAATCAGAAAAGTTTTTGAAGAAGCCAGGTTGATATAACAGATAATTGAACAGAAAGCAAATAAATCTATTCTACCTCAAATCAGTTACAACAGCATAAGGATAGTCCTCCAAATTCAAGACAAAAAGATTGCCATCCGGCATATCATTTTTCTTGCTGCTAAGTATCCCGATAGTGTAATGTGCTCCAGATTTGGCCTTCAACTCAATTTTATCGGGAAGACTACCTTCTGCTCCTGAAGAAACTTTCTTACCGTCTTTCCAAGTAGTAACCTCATAATATTTGTCAGCATCTTTCAGAAAAGCCAGAGGATTATCCATAAGTCCGGCCATACTTGCAGATGCCTCTCCAACAGACTGGAGAACTATCTCATCTATAGATTTCTGATAAATTCCCTTAACGGTACCGTTGGAGACTATAATTGCCTCCTTGGTTTCCAACCTGTAACTGTCACCTTTAGCCGTTACTGTACAGGTGCCGTCATACTGCACATTACCAGAAGCCTCAACCGCCTTAAAATTGAAACTTAAAGTGGCGCCTGCCATTAGCAGCGCCACTATAGTATTTAAAAATCCGTTAACCATATATATCCTTTATATTTGCCAATCGGGCATCCAGTTCGCTAAGGTCATTTACCAGAACCTGCCTTGCCTTGCTTCCCTCATAAGGGCCTACAATTCCGGCAGCTTCAAGCTGGTCCATAATCCTTCCTGCCCTGTTGTATCCTAAGTTCATCTTGCGCTGGATAAGCGATGTGGATCCTTGCTGATGCATCACTACCAATTTGGCTGCATCCTCAAAAAGAGCATCCCTGCGGTTCAGGTCTACCTCTCCTACCCCTCCATCTTCATCCTTATCCTCACCTACATACTCTGGCAAATAGTGTGCCGTAGTGTATCCTCGCTGGTCTGCAATGAAGTCAACAACCCTTTCAACCTCTTTAGTATCAATGAAGGCACACTGCACACGAGTTAGTTCTCCTCCTATTGATATAAGCATATCTCCACGTCCAATTAGCTGATTTGCTCCTGTCTGGTCCAGTATTGTCCTTGAATCAATACTTGAACGCACCATAAAAGCAATACGTGCAGGGAAGTTGGCTTTGATGTTACCTGTAATTACACTGGTGGTAGGTCTCTGGGTTGCAATAACCAGATGGATACCAATAGCTCTGGCAAGCTGGGCCAAACGTGCAATAGGCTCCTCAATCTCTTTACCCGCTGTCATAAGGAGATCTGCAAACTCGTCAATTACCACAACAATGTACGGCAAGAAACGGTGTCCTTTTAGAGGATTCAGTTTTCTCTGCAAGAATTTCTCATTATACTCCTTTATGTTTCTCACATACGCCAACTTAAGCAAATCATACCTTGCATCCATCTCAATACACAATGATTTTAAGGTATAGATGACTTTCTGGGTATCTGTTATCACAGGCTCATCTGCATCTGGAAGCTGCGCCAGGAAGTGTTTTTCCAGTTTTGAATACAATGATAGTTCCACCTTTTTAGGGTCTACAAGCACAAGTTTCATTTCAGAAGGGTGCTTATAATAAAGTAAAGATGTAAGGATAGCATTCAAACCTACCGATTTTCCCTGACCAGTTGCACCAGCCACCAACAAGTGAGGCATTTTGGCCAAGTCAAAATGCATCACATCATTTGTAATGGTCATACCCAATGCCACAGGCAAATCGTAGCTGTTGGACTTGAATTTCTCATCATCCAATACAGAGAGCATTGAAACGGTACTTGGTTTCTCGTTTGCCACCTCTATACCAATTGCATTTGTGCCAGGTAAAGTAACTACGCGCACACCTTTTGCAGCCAATGACAACTGTATATCCTCTTCAAGTCTCTTGATCTGAGCCACACGCACTCCTGGAGCAGGGACAATCTCATACAATGTAACTGTAGGACCTACGCGTGCAGAAATCTTGGTAATTCCTATCTTATAGTTTGCAAGGGTCTTTACAATCTGCCTGTTATTTTTCTCCAACTCCTCTCTGGTTACTACAAACCATTTGTCCTTGTAATCTTCCAAAAGTGTAAGAGGTGGAGCCTGATAGGATGAAAGGTCGAGTCTTGGATCAAACGGTTCCATATCTCCATACTCCTCCTCTTCTTCTGCCTCTTCCTGTGTTACAGGAACATCGTCGGGAGTAGAAATTACCTCCACATGCAACTCATTATCTTCACTATCATCCTGAGCCTGTGCAGTATCATCCACTAACTCAAATGGGATTGCCTCTTCCTCTTCTGAATTTTCATCATTCTCCATTTTTGGATTTACATCTTCGTCTGTTGCCTCCTCGCATGTAACAGGCACCTCTACATCAAGATCCTCAAAAAGATTCTCAGCAGGTTTTATCGCCTCTTCCTTATCCGATGCAACTTGTAATTCTTCTGCAGGCTTAGGTTTTGGTGCAGTAACTTTATCTACCCAATTGTAGAACGATGTTATGATTTTGCCATTAAGGAATATAGTCCATATAACCAATAGTAAAGCTACTATTGATCCTGTTCCCAATGCACCGGTCATATTGTTTAACCAGGAAATCACAAAATACCCATAAGATCCACCGGCACCTCCTCCAAACATATCATCCACTTTAGTAAATGAAAAGATATATGAAAATACCAATGAAACAATTATACAACCTGTAAGGGACAATAATGTAAATCTTAAAATATTAAGTTTGCTAAACTTGAGACAATACAAGGATACACCAAGAAAAAAGAACGGCACAATAAATGCGCCCAAGCCAAATAACTTAGCAATAAGGAAATTTGCCCATACAAGGCCCAATTTGCCACCACCATTCTCTATCTCTACAACAGGATCAAAAATATCCTTTGACATCATATGGCTCTGGTCGGCTGTCCATGTAAAGACAAACGACATCAGCGAATACAAAGTATAGGCTGCCAAGGCCAATGTAAACAATCCGCACAAAAGGTTAAAGGCATCACGTCTCTTTGGAACTTCCGTTTCTACCTTAGCCTTCAATTTCTCCTCTTTAGTAAGTTTGGTTACGCTTTTCTTTGCCATTTTTTGTTTTTCTGTCCGTTATTTCTATGGTTGTTCCTATGTTGTCCACCCTGATTATTTCTATTATGCTGATGGTTATTTTCTGTCATGCCCATGCCAATATGTACACCTTCCGGAACTGTAATCCTTCCATCAGACAATTTATGTATATCATTAAAGATAGTCTCCTCAGAAACTGAATCCTTATTCCAGATAAGATACTGTTGTTTCATATATGATGCCAATGTCTTTATCATATATGTTTTAACTTCGTCATCCTCTCTCTGGGCAATCACATCTATCATATTCTGGATGTTACGCCCGTAGTGTGCAGCCTTCACCGGTGTAGTCTGCAACGGAATAGGACTTGGAGCTGTAGAAAGGCTCTCCCTTGTAGGGGTTGCATATGGTGAATCTATATCAATAGTGAAATCAGAAATCACATGCACATGATCCCACAACTTATGCTTGAAATCATTTATATCCCTAAGTTGGGGGTTAAGGGTACCCATAACCTGAACAACTGCCTGTATCTGTTCGTTGCGCTTCTCTTTGTCGGGAAGAGATGCAACATATTCTATCATCTTCTGCACATGTCTGCCATATTCAGGCATATTCAACTTCTCTCTCTGAGTGTTATAATCCAATTCCTCCATATTATGCTCTTATATTCTCTACAATCTATTCTAAAAATAAGATTTATACTGTACCCTCTTTCTGTACAGGCTTATCTGTAATCATTTGGTTGCGTACAAGATACTCAGTACTCTGAAGCATTGAGAAGCAGTACTCCTTAAGCATCTTAAAAGTATCATCATCATCTGCAAGCCTTATTTTTCCATCTTCATATATATATCTGAACTCCTGTTCTGTATCTGGAACATATACATAAAGAGCATTTTCACACCTTGCAGCAATAAGGTTGTCGGCAGTATATGCGATACATGGCCTCTGCTGTTGTAACAAATTAACTCCAAGGTTGTTCTTGGTATAGCTTATACCCAACATCCCCAATAGCGTAGGGGCTACATCTATCTGTCCGCCAAAGCCATCTATTTGGGCAGGCTCAATATCTTTACCAAATATCATTAGAGGCACATGGTTATACGACTTTGGTATCTCACATTCAGGTGTTCCTACCAACTTGCCATGGTCTCCCATAAGTACGAAAATTGTATTGTCGTACCATGGCTCTTTTGACACATCTGTCATAAGTTTACGCAATGACCAGTCTGCATACTCCACAATCTGCTCTTCTATATTGCTTGAACGCGGCTGGTAATAATCAGGCAATACATATGGAGGGTGATTGCTTATAGAGAGCAGTACTGCAAAGAACGGTTTTTCTTCAGCTGCCCTCTTATTAAGCACAGGAAGTGCAAACTCATACAAATAATCATCCTGCACACCCCATTTGTTCACAATCTTCTCTTTTGGATAATCCTCCATAGAGTATATCTCCTCAAATCCGTTTGTACGGAAGAAGCCATTCATATTGTCATACTGTTTTTCATGTGTCATGAAAAACATATTATGATATCCGTTCTCAGCAAGGACTGTAGGTAGGCCACTGTATACTGGAATCACAGTACCTTTCATGGCATTACGCATCATAATGGTTGGAAATGAATACAGTGTTGAATACATTCCCTGATTTGTATGAATTCCTGCAGAGTAGATATTATTGAACACCAGAGACTTTTCCATAAGGCTATCGAGGAATGGTGTCAATCCTCCCTTATTGCCATAAGCACCCAACAAATTGGCACTCATAGATTCCATAAAAATGAACACTACGTTCTTCCCTGTTGGAGATATTGGAGACACTACCTCTTTTGCAATTGGTGAAATTCCATCTATACCCTCTCTTCCAAGAAAGCGCTGTACATTTGCCAACGCCTCTTCTACAGGCATTACATCCAGTTGCTTGTTCTCTTTTTTCTTGTCTTCAAGATAACTTGCAAGCAAGTTGAAGACAGGATTTATACCCAACTGGTTTAAGAAAGGATCTGAACAATAATATGCCTGTCCCACCTTTATTGGTTTGATACCTGTACATCCTCGTATTCCAAAGCAACAAAGTCCACAAAGGACTATACCTGTAACCATAACAACTGCAAAGTCCTTTAAAGAGTAAGGAAGCACTTTATGTTGCGACAACAGATAGAATTTATTTGCCAATTTCCAGGTAACGAACCCGAACACCAGAATACTTACAAATCCAAGAGCCAATGGGAAGTAATATGAACTCTCACCTACAATCATACCTGCAGTTGTACCTGCATACCCAAACCAGTTGAATATAGATGAGTTTATAACCTTAAAGAAATACTCAAAATATGGAATATTTGCAGCGGTAAACGAGAACGCTACAGAATAAAGCACTATAAACCACACAGCCAAAACTCTATAGAGCCATTTGGCGGTATATTTGAACAAACCGGCAATCCACATTACAACAAGAGGGAAAATAAGGATGTAGCATGCTATAACATTATCAAACCACAATCCTTTTACAAAGGCCATGGATTGCAACAGAACTTTTCCTTGTATTTCCTCCGGGAACTGGTAGTTTGTAGTTAAAAAGAGCACTAGTCTGAATATTCCAAAAATAACCAAAGCTACTGCATGAACACTCAAAAGATATCCCAAAGAGAGAGCAAATCGTCTAATAACTGTATTTTTCATCCTAATTTTCAGTATAAACTAATGTGCAAAGTTAATCATTTAAACCAAATATTTTATTATATTTGTTTGGAACTAAGAATATGGTTATGAACAGAAGAGATATGCTAAGACTTACAGGTGCGGCAGTTGCCGGATCATCTGTTTTCGGCCTTGAAGCTTTGGCCGCAAATACCCCATCAAACAGGGAAAATGGGAACAACCTGTCGGGAGAAAAAAAGAAGAAAGCTATGATTATAGGTGCTCATCCCGACGATCCTGAAACTTGCTGTGGAGGTACCATGATTATGCTCCGCAAAGCAGGTTGGGATGTAATTTCTGTTTATATGACAAAGGGTGAAGCTGGGATAAAAGGAAAATCTCACAGTGAGGCTGCTGCCATAAGGGAAAAAGAGGCAAGAGAGGCATGTAAAATAATGGATGTGCGCCCTATTTTCCTAAGTCAGATAGATGGAAGTTGCGAGGTAAATAAAGAGCGTTACGCAGAGATGAAAAATATAATTGATGCAGAAAAACCGGATGTAGTGTTTACCCATTGGCCTATGGATTCCCATGCAGACCACAGAGTATGCTACACTTTGGTGTTTGATGCATGGCGTCGCTTAGGATATAACTTTGAACTGTATTTCTTTGAAGCAATGAACGGAATCCAGAGCCAGTTGTTTTATCCTACAGACTGGGTTGACATCACCCCTGCAGCCCAAGCAAAAAGAGATGCTACATTCTGTCATGTGAGTCAGGAACCTGAAAACTGGTACGACGAGTCACATGGCCAGATGGAACTGTTCAGAGGACTCGAGTACCGTTGCAAACGAGCAGAAGGATTCGTGTATATGAATAGAAGCAAGAAAATATATTAGTATTAACAAAAAAAATGGACATGAAAACAATCTCAACCATTAAAGTATTTCTTATTGCAGCAATAAGTTGCATAATGGTCAGCAATCATGCCCAAGCTGACAACGACAGACCTACAACATTAAACAAGATGCCAGCTAAAGCCCAGGAATTTGTTGCCAAATATTTTCCAGGAGCAGAGATAACTCTTGCCAAAGAAGAAGGTTACTTTCTTGGCAAAACTTATGACATCATTTTCAAAGATGGAAATCAGATTGAATTCAACAGAAATGGAGAGTGGACTAAGGTGAGCTGCAGAACCAATTATGTTCCCGACGGAGTTATTCCAGCACCAATCCTCCAATACCTGCAACAGAATTATCCTGATGCAAAAGTGAGAGAGATTGAAAAGGATGACAGGAATTATGAATTAAATCTCACCAATAGGATTGAACTTAAATTTAACAGTTCGTTCAAACTGATTGATGCCGATTTCTAAAATGCAATAAAAAGACAACACAAAAAAAGAGCAACTGAAAAGCTGCTCTTTTTTCTTGTAGTAGCGGAGGCAGGACTCGAACCTACGACCTCCGGGTTATGAGCCCGACGAGCTACCAACTGCTCTACTCCGCGATGTATGTCTTACCCCGAGGGGATTATTTCCTTAATTGGACTGCAAAAGTAGAGCTTATTTTTTAATTATGCAAATTTTATCTCGTCTTTTTTACAAATAATTTGCTCGCCAGTAATTTGATTCTTTATATTTACCACATTATCAGCAATTTCTTGTTCACCCACAATTACAAAGTATGGGATATTTTTCTTTGCCGCATAATCAAACTGCTTCTTCAGTTTGGTCTTGTCGGGATAAATCTCACAATTGATACCTTGAGCTCTCAGGCTTGCTATGATTGGCAATGAATAAGCAACCTCTGCATCACCCATATTTGAGAATAGAACTTTCGTTCCGCCTATTGCCTCTTTAGGGAATTTGTCCAATCCTTGAAGAACATCATAGATACGGTCTGCACCAAATGAAATTCCCACGCCGCTCATTCCTGGAAGACCAAAGATTCCTGTAAGATCATCATATCTTCCACCTCCACAGATACTTCCTATTGCAAAGTCTTTAGCTTTAACTTCAAATATAGCTCCTGTGTAGTAGTTAAGGCCACGTGCAAGTGACAAATCTATTTCCACCTCCTGCTTGATTCCTGCTACAGAAATATAGCCAAACAACTCTTCAAGTTCTGCTACACCTTTCATTCCAGCCTCACTCTGTGCAAGGATATTTTTCATTGCAGACAATTTTTCATCTGTTGTACCGCTTAGCAACAATACAGGCTCTATTGTAGCAATACCTTTCTCATCAATTCCACGCTCCTGTAACTCTGCTTTTACAGCATCAAGACCTATTTTGTCAATCTTGTCTATTGCAACTGTAATATCTATCAATTTATCGGGATGACCAATTACTTCGGCAAGTCCCTGAAGCACTTTTCTGTTGTTAATTTTAATGCAAACGTTAATTCCAAATTTTGCAAATACCTCATCAACTATCTGCACCAATTCCAACTCATTGATCAGAGATTTGCTGCCAATTACATCTACATCACACTGATAGAACTCCCTATAACGGCCTTTCTGAGGACGGTCTGCTCTCCATACAGGTTGAATCTGATAACGTTTGAAAGGAAACGCCAACTCATTCTGATGCTGTACTACGTATCTCGCAAATGGAACAGTAAGATCGTATCTCAAACCTTTTTCACATACTTTAAGTGAAAGGGCATTACTATTCTCCAATTCATCCGGCTGCACTTTTGAGAAAGCATCGCCTGAGTTCAATATCTTGAACAAAAGTTTGTCACCCTCATCTCCGTATTTACCCAACAATGTTGAAAGGTTCTCCATTGAAGGGGTCTCCAACGGATTAAATCCATACTTTTTGAATACCGAACGGATAGTATCAAATATATAATTTCTGCCTGCCATCTCAGCAGGTCCAAAATCTCTTGTTCCCTTTGGAATGCTTGGTTTCTGTGCCATATTATTTTTTATTCTTTAAATATTCATCAATTGCAGCTGCACCTCTTCTTCCGGCTCCCATAGCCAGAATTACTGTTGCAGCACCTGTTACTGCATCACCACCTGCAAATACTCCAGGTCTGGTAGTTGCACCACCTTCTGTAGCCTGCAAACCTCCTCGTCTGTTTCTCTCCAGACCTGCAGTTGTCTGAGCTATAAGTGGATTTGGAGATGTACCCAATGCCATTATCACCACATCGGTATCTATATGGAATTCCGATCCAGGAACAGCTACAGGAGATCTTCTGCCACTCGCATCAGCCTCTCCCAACTCCATCTGCTCACATTTGAGAGATGTTACCCAACCTCTCTCATCCCCTATAACCTCAACCGGATTGGTCAGCATCATAAACTCCACACCCTCCTCTTTTGCGTGGTGCACCTCCTCAACTCTCGCCGGCAATTCCTTCTCTGTTCTACGGTAAACTACAGTTACCTGTGCTCCTAAGCGCAATGCTGTTCTGGCAGCATCCATTGCAACATTTCCACCACCAACTACACACACTTTATTGCCAACATATATTGGAGTTCTAGCCCCTTCCTGATAGGCTTTCATAAGATTGCTTCTGGTGAGGAACTCATTTGCAGAAACGACGCCATTAAGGTTTTCACCAGGAATATCCATAAATTTTGGAAGACCTGCGCCACTACCTACAAACACAGCCTCAAAGCCTTCTTTATCAAACATATCATCAATTGTAAGGGTACGTCCTACAACAACATTGGTCTCTATTTTTACCCCAAGTTTCTTCACATTCTCAATTTCATGAGCTACCACGGTATCTTTAGGCAACCTAAACTCAGGAATTCCGTATGTAAGTACTCCTCCAGCCTTGTGCAACACCTCAAAGATTGTCACTTCATACCCCATTTTGGCAAGATCACTTGCACAAGCCAACCCACTTGGACCACTTCCAACTACTGCTACCTTACGGCCATTTTTTTCAATATTACCGCTATACTCAATATTGTGTTCCCTACTCCAGTCTGCCACAAATCTCTCAAGCTTCCCGATAGCTAAAGGTTCCCCCTTTACACCCAAAACACATGAGCCTTCACATTGTGACTCTTGCGGACACACTCTACCGCAAATTGCCGGAAGTGAACTATCAATTGATATTATCCTTGCCGCCTCAGCAAAATTTCCTTTTGCTACCTCTGCCACAAAAAAAGGTATCTTTACGGATACAGGACAAGCTGTCATACATGCCGGTTTTTTACAGTTGAGACATCTCCTTGCCTCAAGCATTGCCTCCTCATCAGTATATCCCAGACAAACTTCCTTAAAGTTTCTTGCCCTTATCTGAGGATCCTGTTCCCTTACGGGTACTCTTGGTATTCTTGCCATTATCTGCCCCTCCCTATTCTACATTT
>JAZLBB010000057.1:0-20543 GCA_045613465.1 Candidatus Egerieisoma sp. | reverse complement strand
CCACAGGCACTTGAGGCTGTTAAAAATGCTGATCTTAAAGTTATTGAGTACTCAAATGCATTGGGTAACCTTTCATACAGAGAGGGCTTGGTTCAGTACTATAAAAGCGTAAACATCAATATTGAGGTTGCTGACCTTATCGTTACTTCTTCAGGTACTGAGGCTGTTCAGTTTGCACTAGCTGTAACTTGCGACCCAGGTGATGAGGTAATCGTAATGGAGCCTTTCTACACTAACTACAATGCATTCGCAGTTCAGAACGACGTTAAATTGGTTCCTGTTTCTTGTGATATCAAAGATGGTTTCAAACTTCCTGCAATTGAGGAGTTCGAGAAATATATCACCCCTAAAACCAAAGGTATCCTAATCTGTAACCCTGGTAACCCTACCGGTACCCTTTACACCAAAGAGGCTCTACAGCAGCTTGGTGAGATTGCTAAGAAACACGGTTTGTACATCTACTCAGATGAGGTTTACAGAGAGTTCTGCTACACTGAGGAGCCTCACTACTCTTGCATGCATATTCCTGGTTTGGAGGAGAACGTTATCCTTTTGGATTCTGTTTCTAAGAGATACAGCCTTTGCGGTGTGAGAATCGGTGCTATTGTTTCTAAGAATAAGACAGTTATGCAGGGTATTGCAAAATATGCAATGGCTCGTCTTTGCTCTCCTTCATATGGTCAGATTGCAGCTGAGGGTGCTCTTGCAACTCCTAAGTCATACTTTGATGCTGTTAAAGCTGAGTACATTCTAAGAAGAGACACTTTGGTTAACGGTCTTAACCAGATTCCTGGAGTATTCTCACCTATGCCTATGGGTGCTTTCTACACTATCGCTGAGCTTCCAGTTGATGATGCTGATAAATTTGCCCAGTGGTTGCTAGAGGAGTTCTCATACGAGGGTCAGACTGTAATGGTTGCTCCTGCTGCAGGTTTCTACGGAACAAAAGGTAAAGGTACAAATCAGGTACGTATGGCTTACGTTCTTAAAGTAGATGATCTTAAAGCTTCTCTAAAATGTCTTGAGGAGGCTCTTAAAGTTTATCCTGGTAGAACTAACAAATAGTATTTTACTTATACAATAAAAGAAAGGGATTCCCATTCGGGAGTCCCTTTTATTTTATGGATATTGTAATAAAACGTTTTGGCTTATTGTATTGTTTCTCTTTTTCTTTTCTTCCAGATAATGAACCATCCCAATGCTATTGCTGCAGCAATACCTCCAATAATGTAAGATGGTACTTGAGAAAGACCGAGTCCTTCAGGTGCTATACATATATATGTCGTACATACCAAGGTCATCAATAGTGCAGGTAATAGAGTAATAAAATAATTCTTTTTGTTGTTTACTAAATATACTGTAATTGCCCACAGTGTAAAGACAGAAAGTGTTTGGTTGCACCATGCAAAATATCTCCAGATGATTTTGAAGCCTTCAGCATTCTTTAAACTGAATACAAGTGTACCTATTGTAAGAATGAATATAGGAATACAAACTATCATTCGTTTTGCAAATGAGTTTTGTTTTACTTTAAAGAAATCAGCTGCAATAAGACGGGCTGAACGGAGTGCAGTGTCTCCACTGGTAATAGGTGCAGCTACAATACCAAGAATAGCCAAAATTGCACCAACACTGCCAAGCCATTCCTTAGATATGCTGGTTGCCACTGCTGCACCAGAATATGCTTTACCTGTAATCTGGTCGATAATGCCGTTTTCCTGAAAAAAGTAAGTGGCTGCAGCTGCCCATATTAGTGCAACTATTCCTTCTGCAATCATAGCACCATAAAAAATGGGGCGACAGTGTCTTTCACTTGTCATACAGCGTGCCATTATTGGCGACTGAGTGGCATGAAAACCGCTTATTGCGCCGCAGGCTATTGATATGAACATCATTGGGAAAATAGGGTTACTCTCGTATTTTGTTCCAAAACCATTCCACATTTCAGGCAATTGTGGGCTCTTGACATACAGCATTACAAGAATGCCGCCAGCCATAAACAGCAATGCAATTGCAAAGAGTGGATATATTTTCCCGATAATTTTATCTACAGGCATAATGGTAGCCAGAATATAGTATAGGAAAATGACGCCAATCCAGAATAAAGAATTCATCCATCCTGGAGTCATTCCTGCTATCAGTTCTGCCGGGCCACTTACAAAAACAGCTCCTACCAAAATCATTAGAATTATGGTAAAGAGACTCATTATTTTTAAAGTTGTCGGGCCCAGGTAAAGTCCTACTATTTCTGGTAGACTTGCCCCTTTATGGCGTATGGATAGAGCTCCTGAAAAGAAATCGTGTACAGCTCCAGCAAATATGGTACCCAGTACAATCCAAATGTAGGATGCAGTGCCAAACTGCGCTCCCATGATGGCTCCGAATATTGGTCCCAGTCCGGCAATGTTAAGGAACTGGATCATAAAGGTTTTCCATGTTGGAAGAGGTATATAGTCCACGCCATCTGTCATTGTTAGGGCCGGTGTCTTGCGGCCGTCGGGACCAAAAATTTTATTTACGTATGATCCGTAGATAAAATAGCCTCCTATAAGGACCAATAATGCAATGGTAAATGTAATCATTTGTTTTATGTAGTATTAAATGGTATTATCTGATATGTACGGTATAAGCAAATATACAACTAATTTTCCTTTGCTGTAATCAATGCCCAATTTATTGCCATTTCAACATATTATATGTAACTTTGCTGTTTGTAATATATTAAGAAAACATTATGAGCCAAGATCCAAAAAGCAACAGGTATGCCCTTAGAGGTGTTTCATCTTCTAAAGAGGATGTTCATGAGGCAATCAAGAATATAGACAAAGGACTTTTCCCTAAAGCATTCTGTAAAATTGTTCCTGATTTTCTGTCGGGAGACCCTGATTATTGTATTGTAATGCATGCCGACGGTGCAGGTACAAAATCTTCTTTGGCCTATACATACTGGAAAGAGACCGGAGATATGACAGTTTGGGATGGTATTGCCCAGGATGCAATTGTAATGAATACAGATGACCTTCTATGTGTGGGTGCAGTTGACAATATTATGCTTTCATCTACAATTGGTAGAAACAAACAACTTATACCAGGTTCTGTTATCAGCAGACTTATTGCAGCTTCTGAGAATTTTGCAAAAACAATGGAGAGCTTTGGTGTAAAACTTATCCTTACAGGTGGTGAGACTGCAGATGTTGGAGATCTTGTGAGAACTGTTATTGTAGACAGTACTGTTTGTGCCAGAATGAAACGCAGTGATGTAATTGACAATGCAAACATTAAGGCTGGTGATGTGATAGTAGCATTGGAGTCTTGTGGTAAAGCAGCATACGAGACTGAGTATAATGGCGGTATGGGTAGCAACGGACTTACATCAGCGCGTCACGATGTGTTTGGAAAATACCTTGCTTCAAAATACCCTGAGAGTTATGATGGTGCAGTTCCACAGGAGCTTGTATACTCAGGAACAAAAGAGCTTGATGCTGTAGAGCCTAAAACAGGTCTAACTTATGGCAAACTTGTATTGTCCCCTACAAGAACTTATGCGCCAATTGTTAAAGAGGTTCTTGACAAGTACAGAAAACAGATTGACGGTATGATCCACTGTTCAGGTGGTGCACAGACCAAGATTCTTCACTTTGTAGATAACCTTAAGATTGTAAAAGACAATTTGTTCCCTACACCTCCACTATTTGAGGTAATCCAGCAGGAATCAGGTACAAGTTGGGAAGAGATGTATAAAGTGTTCAATATGGGACATAGAATGGAGTTCTACGTTCCGGCAGAGATTGCACAGGATATTATGTCAATTTCCAAGAAATATGGTGTTGATGCAAAAATTATTGGTAGGGTAGAGGCTTCCGAGGATGGTAATGCACAGGTGCATCTTACCAGTGAGCATGGCACATTCATTTATAGAAAATAGAGTATAATTTTTATCCCGACAGTTATGAAAAGATTGGTTTTTCTATCATGCCTTGTAGCTGTTGCCCTTTCTGCTTGTGGCAATAGAAACAATAAAGGTGAGGAGCAGGCAGTATTGTCTCCAATTATGGAGAAAGCACTTAATGATGAAACTTCCAAATTCTATGGAGATTATAAATCATTTCCTCAAGCTCTAAGCAAACTTCCAATTGGAGTATTTGATTCGGGTACCGGTGGACTTACAGTCCTTGAGGTGCTTTTGAATGCTGATATGGTAAATAACACATCGGGAAAAATGGGCGCAGACGGTATTCCTGATTTTGCAGGAGAGGCATTCACTTATCTTGCAGACAGAGCCAATATGCCTTATGGTAACTATGCAGCAGAAAACAAACAGGATTTCTTTAAAGAGTTGGTGGTTAAAGATGCTTTGTTCCTTTTGGATGACCAATATTGGACAAACCCTGCAGACAAACAGCTTGAGGGTACAAAACAGCCTTGTAAGATTCTTGTAATTGCATGTAATACAGCAACTGCATGGGGTTTGCAGGATGTTTCTACACTTTTGAAGGAGAGCGGTACAGGTGTAAGGGTTATTGGAGTTATCAACGCTGGTGTAAATGCTTTGTATGATAAACTTGTAACAGCTGGTGCACCAGATTCAGTGGCAGTAGGTGTCCTTGCAACTGTTGGTACCATTGCTTCGAATGCTTATGAGAGGACAATCAGAGAGATTGGAGCGCAGAACGGATATAATGGTTACATAAAGGTAGTAAATCATCCTTGTGCAGGTTTTGCTGAGGCAGTTGATCAGGAGAAGGATTTTGTAAATACATCTTTAACAGCACCAAGAGAGGGCTATAGAGGACCAAAATTGGGTACAGGATCAGAGGATGTAAAAGAGAGCCTTTTGAATGTTTATGATTTTAACTATAGCAATGGTGAGATTCTTAGGGAGAAAGTTAATGGAAAGTATACTGCATTCCAGTTGAACTCAGCTGCAAACTATGCAAAATTCCATTTGGTTACCTTGTTGGAAAAGCATAAGGCCAGCGGAGCAAAAGTTCCATTGAAACATATTATATTGGGTTGTACACATTATCCTTTCTTGCTAAATACACTTACTGCAGCTATTGAGGAGTTGAAGAATTTAAGAGACAGCGAAGGTAAACTTGTGTATGAGGGTCTTATCCATCCAGATTTTGAATTCATTGATCCTGCTGTATTTACGGCATTGGAGTGCTATCAGGCACTAAGAGAGGATAATAACCTGGCTTTGAATACTGTAGAAGGCGAATTTGAAGGCTATATTTCAGTTCCTGCATACGGTCTTCCTGCAGATTGTCTGGATGCCGATGGTAATCTTTCATATAATTTCAAATATGGCAGAGAGCATGCAACAGAGGATATCACTACCGTATTTGTACCTTTCTCTAGAAGATATTTGGATGAGGAGACTTTGAGAAGAATAGAGAATATGCTTCCTGCTTCTTATGCTAAAATTATAAAATTCATTGACTGATATGGCATTTGCAAGTACTGTTACCGTTGATGAGATAGAATCATTGGAGATGGCTTCATTTCCGGGTGAAATCACAGTGGTATCCAGTGACAAGAGTGAGGAGTTTGATCAGGCAATGGTATATCTTGGTGCCCAGCAGGCTATAGGGTTTGATACTGAGACAAAGCCGTGCTTTGTCCCTAAAGTACCCAGAAACAAGATGGCCATCCTACAGTTGAGTGGTCCCGACAAGGCTTATATCTTCAGGTTGCAGCAGGTAGGTGTCCCTCCAAAGTTGGCGGCCCTGCTGGGGAATCCCAATGTCCTGAAAATAGGAGCTGCAGTACATGACGATATTAGAGGTTTGCAGGAGTACAGACGATTCATCCCCAAAGGATTTGTTGATTTGCAAAGGTTGGCACCAGAATATGGAATTGAGGAGAAGAGTGTTAGGAAGATGTCTGCAATTATACTAAAGAGGAGGGTATCCAAATCTCAGCAGCTTTCCAACTGGGAGAGTTCGCATCTTTCTGAGGCTCAGTTAAGATATGCCGCAATTGATGCATGGATTTGCAGAGAAATGTATTATAGATTAAAGGAAGAGGATCAGAAATAGCATTATGGTTAGAATTATTCTGAATAAGGGAAAAGAACAATCGCTAAAGCGTTTTCATCCATGGGTATTTTCAGGTGCGGTAAAGAGAATTGAGGGGGGAGATCCTGCAGAGGGTGATGTTGTTGAAGTTTACTCACTTGGAGGGGAATATCTTGGATGTGGCCATTATCAGGTAGGATCCATTACTGTTAGAATTTTAAGTTTTAAAAAGGAGAGTATAGATGCTGCTTTCTGGTATAATGCTATTCTTGGTGCATATAATGCCCGTAAGGCGTTGGGCCTTATAGGTTCAGAAGATACAGATGCTTACAGGCTTGTACATGGAGAGGGTGATTTCCTTCCAGGACTGATTATTGACATATATGGTAAAACAGCCGTAATTCAAGCTCATTCTGCAGGAATGTTTCTTGCTAAAGGAGATATAGCGGAGGCGTTGAGAAAAGTTTATGGTTCAGGTTTGGCTGCAATATATGATAAAAGTGAGGGAACAGCCCCATTTAAGGCAGGGTTGGAGCTTAAAGATGGATATATCTATCGGGATGAAAATTTTGTCTCTGATGTGCAGGTGGTTTTGGAGAATGGGAATAAATTCAGTGTAAACTGGGTTGAGGGTCAGAAAACAGGATTTTTCTTGGATCAGAGGGATAACAGGTCTCTTGTAAAGAAGTATGCGGCTGGTAAAAATGTACTTAATCTTTTCTGCTATACAGGAGGTTTCTCAATATATGCTCTGAATGGTGGAGCAGCTCATGTAGATTCTGTTGACAGCTCACGTAAGGCTATGGATATGGTTGTTAAGAATGTGGAGCTTAATGGCTTTACAGAGGGGGTAGAGCACACATCTTATTGTGAGGATGCAATTGAGTTTATGCGTAAATGTGAGGGAAACAAATATGATCTTATGATTGTGGACCCGCCTGCATTTGCAAAACATAGAGGAGCCCTCGATAATGCATTGCGTGCGTACAAGCGTTTGAATGCACTTGCTATTGAGAAGGTAAAACCGGGAGGCATTGTATTTACATACAGTTGTTCGCAAGTAGTTGATAAAATAAATTTTGCTTTGGCAATCTTCTCAGCGGCAGCACAGACAGGTCGTAGAGTAAGAATTCTGCACAGGCTTACACAACCTGCAGATCATCCGGTAAACATTTACCATCCGGAGGGAGAATACTTGAAAGGACTGGTATTACTCGTAGAATAATTTTACAAATCATTTAATTAGAACCCAAAGTATATCAAACGAAGGACGATACAGTTTCCTATGAGTTTACTGCTCACACAGGGTGCAGCTCCCGGCCTTCCGTTTGGAATACTTTCTGCTTTATATTCATATGGCTGAACAATTGCTTATAACCGCAACGGATAAAATGGGTATTTATGCCCAAATACTTCCTCAAATAAGGTCTATAGTTTCTTCTGAATCAGATTTGATAGCAAATATGGCTAATGTAAGTGCCATTCTTAAAGAAGCCTTTGGCTTCTGGTGGGTGGGTTTTTATATTGTAAAACCCTCAGAGGCAGGAGAGGAGCTTGTATTGGGCCCTTTTCAGGGACCGTTGGCCTGCACCCGTATAAAAAAGGGGAGGGGAGTATGTGGCACTGCCTGGGCAAAAGAGGAGACAATTATTGTTCCCGACGTTGAGCAGTTCCCAGGTCACATAGCCTGCAGTAGCCTTTCCCGTTCGGAAATTGTAGTACCGGTATTTGGCCCGTGCGGAAAAGTAAAGGCCGTTCTTGATATTGACAGTGAACACTTGGCTACGTTTGATGTTGTTGATAAAGAGTGGTTGGAGAAAATTTTGGATAATTTGTTTATTTGGAACTGAAATAAAATTTGCAGATAAACAAAAATGTAGTATCTTTGCAATCCAATCATCGAACAGGGTTCCTTGGATGAGTGGCTTAGTCAGCGGTCTGCAAAACCGTGTACGGCGGTTCGAATCCGCCAGGAACCTCAAAAAAAGCCTTCCATTTTGGAAGGCTTTTTTTGTTTATATTTCTTTCTCTTTTAGAGTAAATGTTAGTAAACCTTAACTTTTGCAGCTGCAGCTTTACATTTGTCTCTCAATTCATCAAGATTGCTTCCGTTAGGGGCATAAGAGACAACAACACCCATACGGCGGTTCTTTCTTGTGGTTGGTTTGCCGAATATTCTCAAATAGGTATTTGTCTCTTTGCAAACTTCTTCCTCTCCACTGTAGCGTGGTGCCTCGTTGCTGGCAATTTCTGAAAGGATAACAGCACTTGCACCAATTCTCTCCTGTGTAATCTCTGGAATTGGAAGCCCAAGTACCGCGCGGCAGTGAAGCTCAAACTCACTCAAGTTCTGTGTTCCTGCAAGGGTAACCATTCCAGTATCATGAGGTCTTGGAGAAAGCTCAGAGAAATAAACTCCATTCTCATTGCTTAAGAAGAACTCAACTCCCCAGATACCGGCTCCTGTTAGGGCTTCAGTAACTTTTGCTGCCATTTGCTGAGCTTCAAGCAGATGCTCAGGTTTTACAGGTGCAGGCTGGAAACTCTCTCTGTAGTCTCCGTTTATTTGTACGTGTCCAATAGGAGGACAGAATAGGGTAGGTCCGTTCTGTTGGGTAACTGTAAGAAGGGTAATCTCACTGTCAAATTTTATAAACTCCTCAATGATAAGTTCCTTTATATCACCACGGCTACCTTCGCAACCATAAATCCATGCCTGCTCAAGATCATCTGCACTTTTTACTACAGACTGTCCTTTTCCCGATGAGCTCATCAAAGGTTTTACCACGCAAGGGAATCCAACTTTCTGAGCAGCCTCTTTCAATTCTTCCAATGATTTTGCATAGAAGTATTTTGCTGTCTTAAGGCCAAGTTCTTTTGCTGCAAGGTCTCTGATAGCTTGTCTGTTCATTGTGAAATTTACAGCTTTTGCACTTGGTACTACTTTAATTCCCTGCTCTTCAAAGTTGTACAGTCTCTCTGTACGGATAGCCTCAATTTCTGGAACTATAATATCAGGTTTGTGTTTGGCAACAGCAGCATCAAGAGCATCTCCATCCAACATGCTGAATACTTCAAATTCATCTGCTACCTGCATGGCAGGAGCACCTGCATATGAATCACATGCCACAACATACTGACCTTTGCGTTTTGCAGCAATCACGAACTCCTTACCCAATTCTCCGGAGCCCAACAAAAGAATTTTCTTAGCCATATTATTTTAATTATTGTTTCGGTTGTTAATGTTTACAAAGATAAGTTTTTTCTGGAATTAAGGGCATTGTATAGCGGGGATACAATAAAAAAAACTCCCGGATCCGGGAGTCTGTCACTTTTTAAAATATGTTATTAAATCCTTCTTATCTTATAGCTGGTCAAAATCTACATCCGAGAAGCTTTTTTCCTCAGTGCCCTCTGTGTATACTCTTTCAGTTACAGGGCATTTCTCTTTGATGAATTTGATTACCTCTTCCAAGCCCTCTGTAAATTTCTCAAAGTCCTCTTTGTATAGGAAAATTTTGTGCTTGTCGTAAACAAATCTTCCGTCTTTATCCACTCTTCTTTTACTTTCTGTAACAGTGAGGTAGTAATCATTACCCTTAGTTGCTTTAACATCAAAGAAGTATGTTCTCTTACCTGCTCTTACTGGTTTAGAGTAAACATCATCACCATTACGCTCTTGCGCTCCCGCATTATCAAAATCCTCGAAATACATAATTTTTTTACTGTTAATTTTAAAAAGTTCTACAAATATAAAATAAATTTTTGAGGGTAAAGAACTATATTTGCAAAATATTTCAAAAAATATCACTTATGCTAAACAGAAGACTAATCAGGGTTAAGGTATTCAAGGAGCTTTTTGGTAAGGTAGTGCAGGGAAATGATTCATTGATGCAGGCCGAGAAGGAACTTATCCTTTCATGCAACAAGACAGTTGAACTTTATGGTTTCTTGTTGGGATTGCCTCAGGCCCTTAAAAAGGTTGCTCAGGCCAAAATAGATGCAGGTTTGAAGAAATTTCACCCTACTGCAGCAGAGGCCAATCCTAATAAAAAATTTGTCGAGAACCAATTTGTAGATATTCTTGAGAATGATTCTGCTTTCAACCATTTATGCCACACCAAAGGTTTGGGATGGGGAGATTATGATACATTCACAAAGAAACTCTATGCTACCATTTCATCCAAAGATTACTTCATTGCATATATGGAGAATCCCGACAGATCACTTAAGGAGGATATGGATCTTATAAAGAGAATCTATGAGGAGGAGCTTGAAGAGAATGAAATGTTGGATGACATCCTTGAGGAGATGAGCCTATACTGGATGGATGACCTTTCATACGTTATAAATGTTATTCTTAAGGACATCCCTAAAATTGCCAAGAAAGGTTCGGTTCAGATGCCTAAGACATTCCTGAAGGAGGATGATAGGGAGTATGCCCTTAAACTTCTTACCAAATCGATGGTTAATTATGATGAGTACACAGAGCTAGTATCGTCGATGGTTTCAAACTGGGATTTGGAGAGACTTGTTGCAACCGATTTGGCTCTTATAGTAATGGGTGTTACAGAGGCGGTTTCATTTGAGTCAATACCTCTTAAAGTTACCATCAATGAGTTTGTAGATATCTCAAAATACTATAGTACTCCAAACAGTAAGGTGTTTGTAAACGGTTTGTTGGACCGTATTCTTCAGCAGATGGTAAAAGATGGCAAAATTGTAAAAAGCGGAAGGGGGCTTGTTGAGTAACCCAAAATATTGCAAATAATAAAGACAGAATAGTTATGAATACATTGGTAATTTTACAGCAGCCTGCACAGCAGGGAGGAAACATGAGTTTCCTTATTATGATGGTACTTATCTTTGCGGTAATGTACTTCTTTATGATTCGTCCTCAGCAGAAAAAACAAAAGGAGATCATGAAGTGGAGAGAGTCAATCCAGAAAGGTGACAAAGTAGTGACTGTAGGTGGTATCTACGGTGTAGTAGCAGAGGTAAAACCTTCATACGTTCTTATGGAGGTAGACCAGAACGTTAAAATCAGAGTAGATAAAGGTTCTCTTGTAAAGGATGTTACAGACATCCCTGTTAAATAATACCTATTGAAATGCAATTGCCTTTCAAAGAAAATAAAAAGATTTTTGGAGAGGGGAGAAACTGGATAATACTGGTGTTCTCCCTTCTCCTTGCCTTTTTTATGTGGAGTGTAATGAAACTCTCCCGTACTTATTCGGCCTATATCAGGTACCATGTAGAGGTGGTTTCAAATATCCCTGGCAGGGCAAACCAGGCGGTATCTGCAGATGAACTGGTAATTGGTGCAAAATCAAATGGATTCAATATCCTGCAGAATACCCGAAACAGTGGAAAAAACATCCTGTATTTAAACAATATAGAGCCAAAATACTTTCATAAATGTTCATCAGAAGGGGATGATTTCTATTTTCTTCCCGATGATTTGCATCAGGCTATCCAGGATGCACTTGGTGCAGATATTAGGATAGAGTCATTTGCAACAGATACCCTGTACTTCAATTTCCCACTTCAGGCAAATAAGAAAGTGCCAGTTAATGTTCATAGTGCAATCACTTACCTGGATCAGTTCATGCCAATGTCTAAGATGGTTATCAGACCCGATTCTGTACTTATTTATGGAGATGAAGCTGTTATTTCCCAGATTAATGCAGTGAACACTAAGACAATAAATGTAAACGATGCAAAGCGTTCATTAAATGGTGTGGTTTCCCTTAATCCTATTGAGGGGGTGAGATTGTCAGCAGATGAAGTCTTTTATAATATGGAGATAGGGCGTTTTGTTGAAAATACTGTAAAAGTACCTGTGATAATAGTGGATGCTCCATCATATGCAAATGTGGCAGTTATACCTCCGGAAATCACAATCAAGTACAGACAACCTTTTGGAAGTGCGGCAAAAATATCTGCACAGGATTTCACTGTTGGCATAAATTATGATGATGTGCTGCAGCACGATGTGTTAAAGCCACAAATTGTAAAATCACCGGATAATATACTTGATGCGGTAATGTCTCCAAAATTTGTAGAATGTATTCTTTAGATATTGAATCAGTCCCTGTATTGGGGTGTACCGGAGGTATTGGAAGCGGAAAAACTTATGTCTCCAGGATATTTGAATCTTTAGGGTATCCTGTCTACTTTTCAGATGACAGGGCCAAGATGCTATATGACACTGATAAGGCTCTCCTTGGTCAGATGGTTTCCCTATTGGGAGAAGATATCATTACTGATGGAAAACTTGACAGAAAGATTGTAGCCTCTAAAATATTCGGGAATAAGGAGCTATTGTCAAAAGTTGAAAGTTTTGTCCATCCTGCGGTTATAGCAGACTTCAAAAAGTGGAAAAAGGAAATTTGCAACTCTTTAAAGCAGCAGGGAATTAGCCCGGATTTTGTAATTTTTGAGAGTGCAATCTTGCTGGAAACGCCACTTGTAAAGGGGTGTGCAGACAAAATCCTTACTGTTAATGCCCCTTATGAGTTGAGGATTGAAAGGGTGATGAGGCGAGATTATGTAACAAGAGAGCAGGTTGAGGCCAGAGTTGGTAAGCAATGGAGCGATTTGCAGCGGGAGGCTTTGGCGGATTTTATTATATTTGCAGATTCAAAGAGAGCTTTATTGCCACAGATTTCTATGGTAATTGAGAAAATGAAGGAGTTTGGAAATGGGAATAGGTAAATGGATAACAGGAGCAATAGGATGGGCATTGGGTGGTCCTTTAGGGGGGCTTGCCGGCTATCTTATAGGCTCATTGTTTGAAGGCGACAGTCAGCAGGCCAGAAGAGTGTATACGCAAGGAGGATATTCTGCCAATGAGCAGAGGAACAGCTTTCTTGTCTCTTTGCTTGTACTTTCTGCGGCTGTAATGAAGTCAGATAACAAAGTGATGAAGTCCGAGTTGGAATATGTTAAGGACTTTATAAGGCGAAATTTTGGAGAAGCAGCATTGCCACAAGCCTTGCAGATACTTAAGGCGGCTTTGGAAAAAGACATAGACGTTCCGCAGATATGTGCTCAGATAAAACTGTATATGGATCCTGCACAGAGGCTTCAGCTGTATCACTATCTTGTTGGAATAGCCAATGCCGACGGGCATATTAGCCAGAAAGAGATTGCAGATCTGAAAAATATGGCAATCTATTTGGGTATTCCGTTGCAGGAGGCAGAGTCAATTTTGGCCATGTTTGGTGGAAACGATGTTAATTCTGCATATAAAGTACTTGAAATAGATCCATCTGCGACAGATGACGAGGTTAAGAAAGCTTACAAGAAGATGGCTATAAAACATCATCCCGATAAAGTGGAATCTCTTGGCGATGATGTGAAAAAAGCGGCAGAAGAGAAATTCAAGTCTATTGTAGCAGCATACGAAACGATAAAAAAAGAAAGAGGATTTAACTAGAATTAGAACAATATATTCATTATGAAAACAGATTTGAGAAAAGTTTTGTCTATCAGCGGACAATCAGGATTGTACATGTATGTATCACAGGCTCATCAGGGAGCAATTGTAGAGGCACTTTCAACTAAAAAAAGAACTTGCTGCCCTATGTCTGCAAGAATGACTTCGTTGGCTGATATAGCAATATATACAGATGAGGAGGAGGTTAGACTTCAGGCGGTATTGGAGAAAATGCATGCACATCTTGGTGAGAATGACGCTCCAAATGCCAAAAGCAATCCAGAGGTGCTTAAAGCTTTGTTTGAGGAGGTTCTTCCAGACTATGACAGAGACAGATTCTATGTGTCACATATGAAGAAAGTTGTTGAGTGGTACAACATTCTTAAGAACAATGCATCTTTGGACTTTGTAAACTTGGATGCAGAGGAGATTGAGGAGACCGAGGAGTAATATTCATGAAGGGGAGTGATATCACATACTGCAAGCCTAAAAAGGTGCAGCTGGTAACTTTGGGATGTTCAAAGAACAGGGTTGATTCCGAGCATCTTCTAAAACAGATGGAGGATTGTGGAATTACAATTGTAGATTCCGCACATCAGCTGGGAGAGAAGAGTAAGGTAGATGCTGTAATCCTTAATACATGTGGATTTATTAAGGACGCAAAGGAGGAGTCTATAGAGGCTATTCTGGCAGCTGTAGAGGCCAAAGAGTGCGGATATGTAAAGCAGGTTTTTGTATTCGGATGCCTTTCCCAGAGATATAAGGCTGAACTTGAGGCGGAGATTCCAGAAGTTGACGGTTTCTTTGGAGCCTTTGATTGGGACAGTATTCTTGAGGCTATGGGAATGGTTAAAAAAGATTCCTTGTTGCAACAGAGATATCTGACAACCCCAAAACATTATGCATACCTAAAGATATCTGAAGGTTGTGACCGTACCTGTTCTTATTGTGCAATTCCAGGCATAAGAGGAAAACATATCTCCGTTCCAATGGAGGAACTTGTTGAGGAGGCACGCAACCTTGCAGCAATGGGTGTGCGCGAACTTATTGTAATTGCTCAGGATACAACATATTATGGCCTTGATCTTTACAAGAGAAGAGCGTTGGGAGAACTACTTTCCAAACTTTGTGAGATAAAGGGGATAGAGTGGATAAGACTCCATTATTCTTATCCCGACCAGTTTCCCGATGATGTGTTGGAAATTATGGCATCAAATCCAAAAATCTGCAAGTACATAGATATTCCTTTGCAACACTCTTCTTCCAAAGTCCTTAAGATGATGCGCCGCAGCATAGATGGCCCGCAGACACAAGCTGTGATTGACAGAATCAAGGCAAAAGTTCCGGGAGTGGTGTTAAGGACAACACTGATTGTAGGCCACCCGGGAGAGGAGAGGAGGGAATTTGATCATCTTCTTTCTTTTGTGGAGCGCAATAAATTTGACAGGCTTGGAGCTTTTACTTACTCAGAGGAAGAGGGCACTTATGGAGCGCTGCATTTTAAAGATTCTGTCAGAGAAAGTACCAAACAGAAAAGATATGAGGAGCTTATGGAGCTGCAGAGCGGTATCTCCCTTTCTGCAAACGAAGCCAGAGTAGGTACTTTGGAGAGAGTGATTGTTGACAGTTATACAGATGGAGTTCTTGTGTGCAGGTCTCAGGGTGAGAGTCCTGAAGTGGATGGTGAGATTCTTATAGGCAATACAGGAGAATTTGCTCCTGAGAAATTAATTGGTAAATTTGTCTCTGCAAGGATAGTTGGTGCCAATGAGTATGATTTGTTGGCCGAGCTTGTTGCAGTTGAAAATTAGATACTAACCTAAAATCTATATTTGTTATGAAATTATTGGAGGGAAAAGTTGCCCTTGTAACAGGTGCAGCAAGAGGTATTGGCAAAGCAATCGCTTTGAAATATGCTCAGGAAGGAGCAAATGTTGCATTTACCGACTTGGTAATTGATGAGAATGGTGAGAATACAAAGAAAGAGATAGAGGCATTTGGAGTAAAAGCACTTGCTATTGCTTCCAATGCAGCAAATTTTGATGAGGCTCATGCTGCCGTTGAGCAGGTTGTAAAAGAGTTTGGCCGTTTGGATATCTTGGTTAACAATGCAGGTATCACTAAAGATGGTCTTATGATGAGAATGTCTGAGGCTCAGTGGGATGCTGTAATTGCAGTAAACCTTAAATCTGCATTTAACTTTGTTCACGCTGTAACCCCTGTCATGATGCGCCAGAGAAGCGGATCAATCATCAATATGAGCTCGGTTGTAGGTGTTCATGGTAACGCTGGACAGTGCAACTATTCAGCTTCTAAAGCAGGTATGATAGGCTTGGCAAAATCTATTGCACAGGAGTTGGGTTCAAGAGGCGTAAGAGCTAATGCAATAGCTCCAGGATTCATTATTACAGAGATGACAGCAAAACTTCCAGAGGAGGTGAGAGAGAGCTGGAATGCCAAGATTCCTCTACGTCGTGGCGGTACTACTGAGGATATTGCAAATGTTGCAACTTTCCTTGCTAGTGATATGAGCAGCTATGTAACCGGTCAGGTTATCTCTGTTTGTGGTGGTATGCAAATGTAATTGAGAAAAATATATGACACTTATTAAATCAATTTCAGGAATCAGGGGTACAATTGGTGGAGCTATCGGTGATAACCTAACCCCGCTTGATGCAGTTAAATTCACTGCTTCTTATGCCAAATGGCTTGTAGGCAATAATCCTGGCCGTAAACTTACTGTTGTGTTGGGAAGAGATGCCAGACTGTCGGGAGAAATGGTAAATGACCTTGTTGAGGGAACTTTGCTTGGTTGTGGAGTTAATGTTATAAATGTTGGCTTATGTACCACTCCTGGTGTGGAGATGGCTGTTGTTGCAAGAAAAGCTGATGGAGGTATAATCCTTACAGCCAGCCATAATCCTAAACAGTGGAATGCACTTAAACTTCTTAATGAGAGAGGTGAGTTTTTGAATGCTGCTGAAGGTGCACAGATTCTTGCATATGCAGAAAACGAGTCATTTGATTTTGTTGAGATTGATGAGATTGGTAAAGTGTTGAGCCGTGAGCCATACGATCAGGAACATATTGATGCCGTACTTGCTCTTCCTCTTGTAGATGTTGAGCTTGTAAAAAAACAGGGCTTTAAAGTGGCTGTTGATGCTGTGAACTCTGTTGGCGGTGTTGTAATTCCTGCTCTATTGGAGCAGATGGGTTGCGAGGTTGTAAAACTATATTGCGAGCCTACAGGTAATTTCTCACACAACCCTGAGCCTGTTCCAGAAAACCTTACAGAGATATGTAAGGTAGTTAAGGAGAGCGGTGCAGATCTTGGTGTTATTGTAGACCCTGATGTAGACCGTCTTGCCCTTGTAAGTGAGACAGGTGAGTTGTTTGGTGAGGAGTATACACTTGTTTCAGTTGCAGACTATGTGCTTTCAAATACCCCGGGAAACACTGTTTCAAACTTGAGTTCTTCAAGGGCATTGAGAGATGTAACTGAGAAACACGGAATGCAGTATAATGCATCGGCAGTAGGAGAGGTTAATGTTACTACCCTTATGAAGGCTACCAATGCAGTGATTGGTGGTGAGGGTAACGGTGGTGTAATCTACCCGGAACTTCACTACGGAAGGGATGCACTTGTTGGTGTTGCATTGTTCCTTACCCATCTGGCCAAGAAAGGTTGCAAGGTAAGCGAGCTTAAGGCGCAATACCCAAGCTACTTCATTTCAAAGAACAAGATAGAGCTTACTCCAGATATTAACGTTGATGAGGTTCTTGTAAAGATGAAGGAGAAATATGCATCTGAGAAAGTTACCGATATTGACGGCGTTAAGATTGACTTCCCTACAGAGTGGGTTCACTTGCGTAAATCTAACACCGAGCCTATCATCCGCATCTACAGTGAGAGCAAGGATGAGGAGAGTGCAAATGCACTTGCAATGAAGATTGTTGGTGAGATTAAAGAGATTTGCGGATTGTAATTAGCAATTGGAGACAAAAATACAGGGCAGCCGTTCGGCTGCCTTTTTTTATCCATTATTTAACAATAGTTCGTTATTTTTATAAAGTTTACACAGCGGTTCTAACGCCGTAGAATAAAAGTTCTTTGAAATCAGTGTTATTTAAACTTCTGTTCGCATGTTTGCGGACATGGAATTAAATTGATCCAGCATTGCAGCATTGTGCATCAGTGTTTGGGTTGCACCTACAGAAATCTAAATTTTTTAAGCGTTATTTCCTTGGTTTTTAACACTTTTTTAGTCTTTTGTTTTGGTTGCTCCGCTGGTGTTACAAGACCCCATTGGCGGGCTATTGGTATTATAAGTAATTGAAAATTTTACAGTTTTTAAATTTTTAACGATGTATTGCAGAAAAGTGATCTTCTAGGTTGAAGTGAATGAAAATTGTACTAAATTTGTTTTTGAATTTATGTGGTTGAGATAAATTAAATAAGTGAAAATTTGGTAGTTATAAGAAAAATATTAGCAAGCAAGCAAGCAAGCAAGCAAGCAAGCAAGCAAGCAAGCAAGCAAGTAGTAGCAATATCATTCTTTAAAAGGGTGAAGAGTCTGTGTATGCAGGTTCTTCACCCTTTTTTGTTTCCAGTATTAACGTTTAAAACAATATAAAAAATGAATGTAAATGAAAAAATTATGGTGACCTATGAATCACCAAGTGTAGAAGTAATTGATGTGCAAGTTGAGCAAGGTTTTGCTGTAAGTGATTTTGAATATGATAATTTTTAGAATTGTGTGGAAATGAAAAATATTTATTACTTCATATGTTGTAGTTTATTCTTGTTGGTAACATCATGTGATTATGATGAGCATTTGTCAGGCAATAATCAAAATGGTGAGACAATAACAATTGTAGCGCACATGCCTAATAATGGCGGGGGAACAAAGGTTTCTTTTAATGATAGTGAGGAAGATAGAGTTTTGTATGTAGATTGGAAGGATTCTGGGGAGGAAATAACATTATTGGCAACAGCAAGGAATGAAACTTATGAACAAACTTCATCATTGGACGATGCAAAAAATGTATTCATGGGACAGAAACCATATGGCTTTACGTCATATGCTATTTATCCGAGTAATGGTAATGCCTCAAAAACAAGTGTCCCTTATAATTTGAGTGAACAAACTGGTCTACTTGATGAGTCAAAAACATATATGTATGCTTATGTAGAAAGTCTTAATACAAGTGGTACTGAATTCAATTTTAGACATTTGACAGCCATTATAAAACCTGATTTTAATTTGGCTGAAGGAGAAAAAATCCAGTCTGTGATAGTGACTCTGCCTGAGAATGTATATTCTAAGGGAACAGTTAATCTAGAAGATCAAACATATGCTGCAGATGAAGATAATAAGCGTACAATAAATATTGTGGCTGACAATGAGGAACAGATATACATATATGTTCCTGCTTTTCAGGTAGCAGAATCTGTAAATATCATTTTTGAAATTTATACTACAACCGGTTTCTATACAGCAACAAAGTCAGTTGCAAAAAATATTGAATCAGGAGTACTATACGAAGCCGAGATTGATAAAACTTTTATATCCTCTGTTGAGTATGTTTGGAGAAAAGGAATTGAGGCATTAGCACCAGAAGGAGATGGGTCAGAGGCAACACCTTATTTGATAGCAACAGCAAAGAACTTGCAGTGGCTTTTGAATACTGTTAATGATGGTGAAAAAGCTAGTCAAGGCAAGTATTATAAACTTATGCATAATATTATTATTAACAGCTCTTTAGAATATCCATGGACGCCAATAGGAAAAGATAATGATAATAAAAAGTTCTATGGCAATTTTGATGGAAACGAATGTGTTATTTCTGGTACATTGGTATCTGAATACTCTGGTAATAAGAATAGTACTGAACATGTTGATTTTGGTTTTTTTGGATATTTGGGAAATAACTCTGCTGCTATCTCCAATGTTAAGAACTTAAATTTAAATTTAAATGTAACAGGTGGCAATGCTTATAAAGTAGGGAGTGGTGCAAGACATAGTAATACTGGAATTCTAGTTGGAAGAAATTTTGGAATCATTGAGAATTGTTATGCAGAGGGAGAAGTAAATGGTGGTAATGGAATGAATGATACAAATATTAGTCATACTGGTGGTATAGTTGGATGGAACATGGGTACCATAGTTGGCTGTACCAATAATAGCAAAGTTAATGGTGGCTTTGGCTCAAATAGTTCATTTACTGGTGGTATTACAGGACGATCTGGAAATGAGAGTTATGAAAGTAGTGAAATAAGAGGATGTGTCAATAACGGTGAAATTATAGGTGGAAGCCGAGGTTCTGGCCCCGGTGATCAAGTAGTTTCAACTGGAGGAATTATAGGTAGCTTTGATAAAGGCTCTATACATACATCTTCAAATTTTGGCACTATTTCTGGAGATAATAATACGTATTCTGCAGGTGTCGTAGGTCGTGTAAGAACAAATAATGCATCAAACGCAATTGTATATTCTTGCAATAAAGATAATAGTACATTAAATACGATTATCGGCAACTTAGGACAAGAATACAGCGGTGGGACTAAGACAATAATAATAACAGAATGTACTGAAGTACATTAATGAGAGTTTTAGGAGGCCGGGTCAAAAGTGATTTTGATCCGGTTTTCTTATGTACGCTATTTTTCAGACCTTGTCTGTGGATGGAAGGTTGGGGATAGCCAAAATGAAAAATCCATAAATATGAGCGGAAAAATGGAGATTTTTGTGCCCGAAATAGGTATAAAATGTATTTTAGGCAGGATTTGGGGCTTAATCCTGCTTAGAATGGGTTGATTTTAGAATTTGAGCGGGAAAAGGCAGTTTTTTCTGCTCGGAAAGGTTTTAAATGTATTTTGAGCAGTAAATGAGGAGTATTTCTGCTCGGAATGAAAAAAAGGCAACCCATTTACTTTTTGGGTCCCCTTCACTCGATTGGGTTAGGCATATATGCCTGTAAACAAGACTGTCATAAGTATAATGATACCAGAGTGTTAAGAGCGTTTCCTCCATAACAGCCCTACAAATGGAATATTGTAAAGGAAAGGATGCTATATTTAC
>JAZLBB010000056.1:0-1738 GCA_045613465.1 Candidatus Egerieisoma sp. | reverse complement strand
CACCTATTATATGGCTCTCCTCTCAGGTAGTGAGTCCAGATGGACATGGGAGCATGTACCTGACAATATCTTTTGAGCTCAGGGATGTCGCACTGGTTAGTCAATAGCCACACCTCATTGAGCTCATCCTCTTTTTTGATCTCCTCCACAAGGTCTGTCATGTCGGCTGTGACGTGATTGTAGTAATATGTGACCCTTTTGGTCCTCATGATGCCTTTTTTAAAGCGCTTGATCTTGCTGTCTGTGACCGCTGTCCGGTAAAAATACATATACTCGGATATTGATGCATGTTTATAGCCGGAGCTCCTGTCCAGATAGCCGATCTTGCGTGAAAAGTCCTCATCCTCAGTGCTGTCTTTTTGCTCATTAAATCTGACATCACCAATAAATGATCTTTTAAAGCATCTGGTGCAGACTGATGGGTTTGGGAGATACTCCTTATCAGATTTCAGGACATAATTGTGCTGATTGCCCTCTTTTGAGAGGGATTTCCAGCTAAAGTCAATCACGTCTGCTGCCGACTCCTCAATTTTGAGGAGCAGCCTCTTGATAAAATACTCCGGGACCAGGTCATCAGCATCCAGAAACTGGACATAATCACCTGCTGCCTCATCAAGGCCTCTGTTTCGTGCTGTGGCACAGCCTCCATTTTGTTTTCTGATGACTTTGACATACTTGTGCTTTGTCTTTATGGGCTTTTCAGACCCATCATCCACAAGGATGACCTCAACCTCATCAGTGATCTGAGGAGCCAGGGTGTCCAGGAGCTCATGGATATATGGCTCTGCATTATAACATGGAATTATTATGCTTAAGATCATTCTTTTGCCTCCTGATTATGTGAGCACGGCTGTAATCTCTCAATCTTGAGCTCAACCCCATAGGCATCATACTCTTGAAAATATGCCGTCACCAGCCACTCAAGGTCCATCGTGCTCACATAATCTGCAATGATATTATCCGCTTTGTCTTTTAATCTAAATCTGCTCATGGCTCCACCTCCCCAAGCTCCTCCCTGGCTTTGTCATATTCAAATCTGGTGCACTCCTCCCAGCGCCTCTCAACGTGCCCATCTGCATATGTGATCTCATAGAGGAGCTCCCACTTCTCACCATGGTGAGTTGATCTCTGCTGGTTATCATAAGTGTAATATTCCACCCACTCATCAGAGTGCCTATAATCTATGAGTGTTTTTCTCTCAACTGTAAATGCATCACACGCTGTCAATGCGAGACAAGTCATGCAAAGGATCATGACGAGAGCTGCTGCCTGCTTTGCTCTTTTTCTCATCTGCTGCTGCCTCCTTTTCGATTATTTTGTCCAGCTCGTCGTCTGCTGCCGGATCAAAGCTCTTGTCATGGATCAGAACATCAACAGCTCTGGCCACTCCATAGGGCACATTGAAATATTTCATCCGTCCGTTGTAATTGATCACGATCTGGACCATGCTCACCTCCTCGACTGGATCCAGAACAGGATCCACTCGACAATTACGATCACCAAAATTGATATTGTTGCCCTTCTGAGCTCTTTATACGTCATTTTCTGCCTCCCTTAAATATATTTCAGAGGTCCATACACCAAACTCCTCAAAACATTGTTCACATAAATCTAATGACTTGCCTTTAGTGTCTGAAACTGCATCCATAGAAATATATGAGCGCATTTCCATCTTTATCAGGCCACTAATGCTTTTGCATACTTTGCCACAACGGTCACATATCCTCGCTTTGCTCAT
>JAZLBB010000055.1:0-8899 GCA_045613465.1 Candidatus Egerieisoma sp. | reverse complement strand
CCACATTACTTGAACTTTTTCTGACATCATTATGTTGGGGACTGCCGTTGTATTATTGTATTGTGTTCAAGAATGACCTGAAAATCTTCATTCCAGCATCGTAGGACATAAACTGATCAGCATTGTCATTATTGATGGCTTTGCCAATATGCTTTACTACGGCAGCTTCAGGGTGGAACTGTGCAGCAATCGCACAACGCTTATCAGTACGCTCGATTCCTTCTATCATTTCTACACCTGACACCGTTGCTGTTGCTGTAGCACGTAGTGGGGTGCCCTCTGTGCTGAGTAGTGCCTGATGATGCCATGATGGGCAACCTGTCAATGTTGTTGTGCTGTAGAACTCAGAGAACAAAGAACCTGCTTCCAATGTGACCGAATGAGGTACATAGTCTCTATATGTCTCACCTTGGCCCTTTTCACGGCGGTGCTCGTAATTGTATGACAATCCCTGCTCAGCAAACCAGGTTGGAATATCCTGAATTATAGTCGCGCCAGAAACTACACCAAGCATCTGCGCTCCACGGCAGAATCCCATTAGAGGAATATCGTTGTCAAGGCAATAAGACATTGTAAGGAAATCAGACACATCGCGAGCCGCATTATAGTCTATTTCCGCCTCGATATGATGCCAATCTTGCGGAACAGCAAGCAAGGTTGGAGAAATATCTTCACCTCCGGTAAAGATTACTGCATCTATATCTCTCATTACCTCGGCAATATTTGAACCCTGATATGTACTGGTTCGTACCATGCTGCCATATTCTCCAGACAGATAGCCGATTCCTTCGCTGTCTATGCATGTTGCTGAAACATTATTGCCATCATATTGCACATATGGAGCTTTCACCTGATCTAGAATCACCACTTGGACACCAGCTTCAGCAAAAGCATTGACAATGTTTGTACAGAACTCGTTTTCTACATCTGCTCTCCAGGCAATAGCGACCATAAGGTCATTGTCGTCCCTTTGCCAAATATCATCTGAACATGAAATGAATGCTGTAACGCTAACCAACAGCAGACTCAAGGCCAATACTGACTTCTTAAAAATTGCAAATGTCTTCATTATTTATGCACCGTAATTAAATTTATCTTATTATGACTGAACAAAGGTAGTGATTTTTGAGCCCTACATTTGAATTCGTGGAATGTATATAAACAAAAAAAGCACTGAATTTCTTCAGTGCTTTTGCTCCTGAACTAGGACTTGAACCTAGGACCCTCTGATTAACAGTCAGATGCTCTAACCAACTGAGCTATTCAGGAATTTTGTTTTGCTTACCAGTTGTTTGGCTTAGCGGGTACAAAAGTAGAACAAATTTCTTTACCCTCCAAATTTTTTAGCAAAAAAATGTGAAAAATTTTATCTTTGTAATACCTAAGCAATGAAACTAATTATGGATTTTACACTTATTTGTGCACAAATACAAGAGTTACTAATTAAGAATGAGAGTTTTACACTGCCAGGCACAGGTAAATTCACAATTCTTACAACTCCAGCATCTTTTTTGGATGGAGGAAAAAAAATTTTGCCTCCAAACAAGAAGTTGGTGTTTGAGCAATGCAATCCAACAGGAGAATTCGCTCCTTGGCAGCAAGAGCTGAAGTGTAAAATCAAGGAATCATTGGTAGCTGAAGGCAAATTTGAAATTCCAGGATTTGGAGTATTCACGTCTGACTCAGAGAACAACCTCACATTTGAGGTTTCTCAGGAGTTTGATTTTGCTCCCGACAGTTTTTCACTTGAGTCAATCGCACTGGAATTTGCAGAACCCACCCCATCTGATGCAACTGAGATTGATCCGACACCTGACCCAGCTCCAGTTCCTGAAGCTGTTCCTGCACCAATTCCAGTCCCAACCACTACCTCTGCATATACCCCAATAAAAGAGGAGAATAAATCCCATGATGTAACACATCAGCAAATACAGAGGCAAAAGTGGGCATTGTGGGGATTGGTTGCTTTAATTATCATATTGATTGCTATCCTGTTCATATTCCTGTTCAGAGAGTCATTCGGAGAGATGATCAAGAACATCCTATACAGCAAGGAAGAGCTGGAGATTATCCAGCAATGGTCTACCTTATAATTCCTTTAAGAAACAGAGAAGCTGGCCAATTGGCCAGCTTCACAATCTGATAAAGGGTATAATAAAAGGTTAATCGTTATCAGGAGAAAAAGTACCATCCAAATTTTGTGAATATTTGTCTCCCGACTTTCCTCTCCATCCCAGTAATACACCATCATTCCTTACTACATCACCATTGCTGAGCTTAACTTTTTCGTTGGTTCCAAAAAGAAGTGTAAGCAGGAACCACAAGAATAAGATTATTGCCACAATTACAACTGCCATTGCAGCAAGAATACCTCCAACTAGAGCCAACAATAGAGGCACAAAAACAAGATATGCCAATCTTCCGGCAATCTGACCTCCGGTCTGAAGCAATTTTATATCTTTAATGGCATAAACAGCTACCATTGCCAGTATTATTCCGCCACCAATACTTGCAGCCCATACCGGATATGTTGACTGGTCATTGATCATTGTTGCAACGGCAATGGAGCCACCTGTCAAGATACCAATCCAAAAAGCCCACACACAAATTGGAGAAGATTCTGCATATCCTTCCTTTTGAGCCATCTCAAACACACCTCCATCAAACCAGTCTGCCAATTTTGAAATCCATCTGTTCAAAACAAAACGTTTCTCATTTGATTTTGAGGCATTGGACTGGGAAGTATTACTGCTTTTGTTAGGATTTGTTGCACCACATTCTCCGTTTTCAATTGTATATTGGCTAAGAACAGCCGGTCTTTTTATCAAGAAGTATATCCACCATGCAAGACATGCAAATGGAATAATCATAAACGCCAGTGAGATCAAGATTTTCACAATTGGAGTAAGATCTACTCGCTTCCACATATGTACTATTGTACAAATGGTAATGATAAGTGATATTAAAAAGATCATAAGTTAAATGGTTAGGTTAGTTATATATAGTTATTTCTCTTGCAAATTTACATATCTTTTTTAACATGCTTCCCCCCAATTGAATATTTTTAAATAAAATACAGGTGCCATAGCTATGGCATGACCTGTTATCTGCGATTTTATACCTTCATATATGGCCCAGTTTGTATTTGATGTAAAACAATACAACTGTACAGGCAGTCCTGTGGCTGTTGGATCAAGACATCTTACCATAGTAAGTATTGAATTGTTTATCCCACTATGTTTGTGAATATAAGTTGCCAGGTATATCCTATAGAGGTCAAGATTTGTAAGATGCGATGTATCTGCAGGAAGTTGTACAAGTTTCCCCAGTGATTCCAATTCGTCGGGAGTACAGAAATGTACATAATCCATATCTATATACAAATTTACCGTCATTCTACGGCCGCCATTTTCATCTATTCCTCTCCAGTTCTGAAAGGAGTTGCTTACCAGGGAGTATGATGGGACAGTAACTATTGTGTTGTCAAAGTTCTGCACTTTTACTGTAATCAGGGAGATGTCAATTACGTTTCCGTTGGCTGGGGTCCCGGGAACTACAATCCAGTCACCTATGCGTACCATATCATTTGAACTTAGCTGTATTCCCGACACAAAACCCAGAAGGGTATCCTTAAAGATAAAGGAGACCACTGCTGCAAAGGCTCCAAGGCCGGTAAGGAGCTTTGCTGGAGATTTGTCGAGAAGAATGGCTACAATTATTATCCCTCCTACAAAGAATACTATTATACGGGTAATCTGCTCTATCCCTTTAAGGGGTGCACGTTTATATACGGTCTTCCCCTTAAAGATCCCGTAGGTGAATATTATAAGGTCGTTGAGGATGGCCATGAATACACCAGTTATGGCTATGGCATCAAATCTCATTAGTAGAGACAAAAGTTTGGTTTCTTTGGGGAATAGCAGCGGCGCAGCTATTATTGTTCCAAGCAATATGGCAAGCAGCCCCACCTTCCACCACATGTGTTTCAATTTTCCCAACATTGCATTTATGGTTTAAGTTACATTGTTTAAACAATGCATTATAGAATTTGTTATTGAGAAAAAACGGATTGCCATGAACAAGAAACAGTTGGTGAAGAGAGTTTCACAGAAAACCGGGCTAACTTTAGCAGAAAGCAATGACTTTTTGAACTCTGTACTTGATACCATATCAGATACATTGAAGAATAAGGAGAATGTATTTTTGAGGGGGTTTGGTTCTTTTATGATAAAGGAAAGGAAACCAAGGCGCACAATGAGCCTTAATACCCGGAAAATGATTACGATTCCAGGGAAAAAAGTAGTAAAATTCAGGACCCAGATCCTGTAAAAAAAGGGAGCTGCATTAACGCAGTTCCCTTTTTTCTTGTATTTTGTATTATGCTTATTTATATTAACTTTGTGACTCAAAAGCCATTTAAAATAAACAATGTAGGCTCTCCCGGCAGGCTGAGCCTGTAGTTTTTTTAAATATGCACAAAAAGAAAAATCTTTTTTAGAGTTCAGGTGAAATAAACAAAAAACAATACAGAAATATAACAAAGGAATAAAATATGGAAATTACTGTTTTAAAAGAAAATGATACTGTAACAATGAATATTGCAGGACGCTTGGATACAATAACAGCATCAGAATTGGAAAATGCGGTAAAACCTTATATTGGTAAGTGTACAGCTTTAGTTTTCAACTGCGAGCAGTTGCAGTATGTGAGTTCGGCAGGGCTGCGTGTAGTTCTTTCAACTCATAAACAGATTGCTACAAGTGGAGGTAATTTTAGCCTTAAAGGTCTCATTCCTGAGGTGAAGTCGGTATTTGACTTGACAGGCTTTTCACGTATCCTTACAATTGAATAGAAAAATTGAACAAATAAAAACCATAAGCTCATGAAAAAACTATTTCTATTTTGCTTGATGCTATGTATGGCTTTGGCTACTCAAGCTCAGAATGTGCCATATTCAAAATATCTTGACTATAGCAGAACGGAGTTCAAAGAGAACAAATTCAAATATGATGATTATACCAATACTTGGTCATTGCGTAAATCAAATGGCTTGAGGATAGCCGTAAATGTCCTTGCAATTATTGCTGATGCACATGAGGATATACGCCCTGCTAAAGATGACTACACTATACTTGTACAAATGGGTAAAGAAGGAGCGGCTTCATCTGTGAAAGTTGTTTTTTATAACGATGAAACATATCACAAACTGCTTACCTATATAAAGGATAACGGCACAGACTTCTTGGAAACATCTTCAGGCAAAATCATCAAGCATCAGGCAAACTACAATGATTATGCTCTTGAACTTAATATGGAGCAGCACAACATAAGCCGCACATCTGCACGTACCATCGATTACAAAGCTGTAAAAAATGTGGATGAGTCGTACAATACGTATGAGTTTATTATCTATACATCTGTAGAGCCTTGGTCTGACTACATTGACGAGCAAGCAGCAAAACAGGCTAAACGCGACGCTAAAGGAAAGAAAAAACAGAAGGTTGACGACTTGATGTAATAATTCTAAAAAAAAAATCTCCGTTAATCTAACGGAGATTTTTTTATCTATATACTTTGAATCCTTTTTATAATTTAAATGCAACCAGTATGCAGGCAATCACAACTAGCCCTACAAATGCAATCAGGCAAATTATAAAGTATGAAATACTTGTAAACAATGCATTTACAAAAGCTTTCATCCAGGAATTTATTTTGTACACATTATAGAATGCTACTGTCAGATATATAATGGAACCTATTGAAAGTACCCACTGCAAAATTTCTGAAGACGGAGCAAAAATAAGATAACTGATATATATTACCAATGTAAACAACTCAATGAATGCTGTATAATGAAGCGCAAAAATAAAGTTATTTATATGAGGATGCTTTTTCTTACGTTGTACAAGGCGCAAGGAAAATGACAGGAAAGGAGCTGTAAGCAAAACAATGATTGGATAATACCTGGTTGTAATGTTCACCATTTCACTCCATACATTATTGAAAATATCCAGTTCCTTAGCATTTTGGGGACCATGATTGAATTTAAAGTATCCTGAATTATCTTTTACTACAAGTTTCTCTTCAACCAATACACTAGGAATTACCGCTGTCCATTTGTCTAATGCCTCCCCCTGTGTATCTTCTATAATTTCAATAATAGTTACAATATCAGGAAAATTTGCCGCCAAAGATAGTGGAGTCATTAATCGTACAGTATCACGTGGCCCATGCAGGATCTTTTCTGCATATTTTGGATTCTCAGACAACAATCCTAACTGAAGAACAGGAAACACCTTTTCATCTGTAGTATAGTTCTCAACAGAATTTGTCAATTTTTTGGAACTTGCAAACAGCAAAAAAAGAGATATGAACACAAAAAGCATGAACATATTAAGTTTGAGCGGATGCACGTACGAGACAATTTTCCCTTGCAGAAATTCATTAGTAAGGTATCCGGGGCGCCTTATAAGAAGCCACAGCGTCTTTATAAATCTGGAATCCCACATAAAGGCATTGCTCAAATATTCAAATATAAACCCTCCAACAGTAGCAGTTGTATTACAGGATTGTTGTCCACAATTATGGCAGTATACTCCAGAAAGTTCGGTTCCGCAGTTCAAACAATGATTATTGGATATCTTTTCAGCCTTTTGTTCTGGATGTAGTGTATTACTCATAAATATATCGTTAAAATAACATTACAAAAGTACATCAAATAATTATTCTATGTAACTTTGCTATATAAATTTAATTATGTGAGAATGATGAAAAATGCTGTTGTTTTAACAATCTGCCTCTTTATGGCATTCACCTCTGCCAATGCTCAAATACGTATAGTTGATGCTCTTGACAATCTGCCAGTTGCAGCAGCGTCAGTTTTTGATACCGCTGGCAACATGATTGGATATACCTCAAATGAAGGAGTAATGTCGGATATACCTGAATCTGCCTTTCCCATTACACTCCGTTGCATGGGATATGAACAACTTGTTATAGACAAGCCCGAAGAAAAGACATGGGAGATGATGCCTGTCATGTATGAATTGCAGGAGTTGGTAGTTGGACTTGTGGAACGCAACATAATGAAGCAGACCTTTTATGCCCGCGAATACTTCAGTATGAGCACATCAAGGGATACAATAAACTATTTCGTAGAACATATGCTTGAGAGATTTATACCAGCTTCCAAGGATGCCAAGTTTAGTGGTAACTCATCTCTACGCTCATTGAATAGCCGTATATATGCAAATTTTAATATAGAAGGCAAAGACAGTACTACTATAGAGAAAAAGGCATCGTTCCCTTCTATGATGGCATTACTGAAGTTGGATGACGAGGAGATTCTAGCCCCTGAATCATTTAAAAACAATGACAATCATAATATATATGAAAAACCGGGCATATCCGGCATATCCATGATTTATAAACAGAATGCATATAGCTTTACCACTGTTGAAGACTTACTTGCAAAGGAAGAGGACCATTCTATATCACCTGGCGTTTTAAAGCTCCTTGGCATGACAATGGATGTGCATCAATTATATATAACACATGCCTACACGATTAATGAAGAAGGAGTATATCTTCCTAAAGACCTTAAAGAGGCAAGCTATGTATTTGAAGCAAACAGTAAGGGTAAGCTTATCCGTAGTTTATTCAAGACCGCAGAACCAGTGATTATCCGTTCTATGGTTGAGATTTATTTGGTTGACAGGGATTATTTATCAAAAAAAGAGGCAAAAGAGGAATACAAAAATAAGAGAACTGGAGTGGAATTTATAATTCCAAGTTCTGTTCCTCCTTTGAATGATGCTACCAGAAGATTGGTAAACAAGGCCAAAGTTTCGGCAAATCAGTAATTTATCTTAATTATGAAAAGCAAATCACTTCTTATACTCTTGGTATTGCTACTGGCATCCAATAGTGTATTTGCACAAAGGATGAGCAGGAAACAAGAGCTTGCAGCACTAAAGCAGGCTTATAAAGAAGCTATTACCAAAACTGAAAGCCTGAGCAAGGAACTTTCAGCGCAGGTATCCATGCTGGACTCCTTAAGCGAATTGTCCAACAAGGTAAATACCCTGCATAATGAGAATATGGAGCTCACAATGGAACTTGAAGCACTGAAAAAGCAATTAAAAGAAGATAAAAAGGATGTTGGAGGAGAAATTCCTGTAGCACTTTTCTTTGAGGTGGGAAAAACCTCCATTGGAGCAAAAGAGGTGATTAACCTTTCTTTCTTTGTAGAAAATTCACTTAAACTTAATCCCGACAAATCATTCACCGTATATGGTATACAGAATGATTTGGCCCCACAGAGATGTGAGTATATCTGCAATTTTCTTCATGAAGAATATGGTATATCCAAAGACAAAATAATAAACGGCGGAATGATAGGGAAAGATACCTATCCGCACATAAATTTAAACAGGGTAGTTATAATAAAATAAATATGCTAGTACACATAGTAATGTGGCGCTTTAAAGATTTTGCTTGTGGCGCCAGCAAAGAAGATAACCTCAAACAAATGAAACAGCGCTTGGAAGGTCTTGTAGGTGTAGTACCGCAATTGGTTTCTGCAGAAGTGGGTATTGACTTCAAGCATACAGATATGAGCTACGATGCTGTTCTCATCAGCAAATTCCGCAGTGAGGAAGACCTTGCTGCATATAAAGTGCATCCTGCACATGTTGAGATAAGCAATTTCTGCAAACAGTGCAGGGAGAGCAGGGTAGTTTGCGACTACTGGGAGTAACGGTCTTGCTGCCAACTTGCTACATTCCCAGCATGGCTGCCGGATTTATGCTCAAGATTTTACAGAGGGATTTGGCAACTTTCAGCGTAGGCTCAGCCCTGCCGCTGATGTAGTCATTTATTCTCGAAGGACTTACTCCAA
>JAZLBB010000054.1:0-48171 GCA_045613465.1 Candidatus Egerieisoma sp. | reverse complement strand
GGCATTTGTGAGTTAGGAAATTATGGTTCAGCTGGAATAGATTGCCAGCCATACCGAAGGCCATTTTTCAATCCTTGTCTGTGGATGGGAGGTTGGGTATATGAAAGCAAAAGAGAGTGACCTTTTGGGTCACCCTCTTTTGTTTAACTTCCTACATAAAATTAGTTGTATAGGAATCTCTTTATACTCATTTTTGGAGTTTTCTCAAATGGAGAGTTCACTCTTTCAATATCTGACAGTTTGCTATATACCGGCATCTGTCTGTTTACCTCTGCCATCATCTCTTTTTTGTATGCCTCAGCATCTACACCATCCTGCTCCATTTTTTCTGCATCAAAATATACAAGACCTATCAATGCTGCACCTCTGCCAACCACAATTGACTCCATAACGTATGGCTGGTTGTTGATTACAGCCTCTACCTCCTCCGGATAGATATTTTGTCCGTTAGGGGAAAGAATCATGTTTTTGCTTCTGCCTTTGATAAATACATTACCCTTTTTATCAATAAGTCCAAGGTCGCCTGTACGCATCCATCCGTCGGGAGTAAAGGAAGCATTGGTTGCCTCCTCGTTTTTGTAGTATCCGCTCATGATGTTCATACCACGGGCCTGAATCTCTCCCACTGTTTTGTATGGGTTATCAGAGTCAATTCTAATTTCAATAGTATCAATTGGTTTTCCACAAGATTTAGGTGCAAAGTCCCACCAGTCTTCGTACGCCATTAGAGGGGCAGCCTCTGTCATACCGTAACCTACAGTAAATGGAAGTTTGAATTTCTGGAACCATTTTTCAACATCTGGATTAAGCGCTGCTCCACCCATTACAATCTCACGCAAGTTGCCACCAAAGGCATCAAGAAGGGTTTTTCTAATCTTACCAAAGATAAGCTGGTTTACACCAGGAATATGGGTAAGCACCTTCATCACCGGCTTGTTTATTACAGGCTGTACCTTGTTCTTGAAGATTTTCTCCATTACCAATGGAACTGTAATCAACAAATAAGGTTTGATCTCTGCCAAAGCGCCCAAGAGCATTGCCGGTGTAGGGGTTTTGCCAAGGTAGTAGATTGACGAACCACCGCACAACGGATAAATAAGCTCAAACATAAGGCCATACATATGGGCCATAGGAAGCATTGATACAATTTTATCCTCAGGATATGAGGTAAGTCTCTTTTGTCCGAATGCCACATTAGCACTCACACACTCGTATCTTAACATTACACCTTTTGGCATGCTGGTAGTACCCGATGTATAGTTGATGATGGCAAGATCCTTGTCGTTGTCTGTAGGATAGCTTACGTCATCTTTTGTAAAGCCCTGTGGATATTTTTCTGCAAATGATTTGTCAAGATTATCATATGCAGCCTTTATCTCATCTGTTGCCCAATAAAGAAGTGAGAAGTCGGTTGTTGATACCACAGCTTTAAGAGCTGGCATTTTCTCAATGGAAAGTCTTGGCCACATCTCATTGTCGGTGAAAAGGAATTCACTCTCTGAGTGCTCTACAAGTGCATTTACATTATCGGGATGAAAATCTGCAAGGATTGGAACCATTACTGCTCCATAAGTATTGCCGGCAAGGAAGCCAATTCCCCAACGTGCTGTATTTTTTGCACAAATGGCAATCTTGTCTCCCCTCTTCATTTCCACCTTATCCATAAAAAGGTGTAATTTTGCCATTTGGGTTGCAACGTCCCCAAATGTAAAAGTTTCACCCTTGTAATTGCCAAGAGCAGGACGCTCCCAATAGTTCTTTACAGATTCTTCTAGTCTAGTTAGGTAGTGTTTCATTTTTTAGTCGTGTAAATAAGGGCGCAAATGTATATTAAATTTCTGATTTTTGGTATCTTTGCACGTTAAAATTTTTTATATGAGAAGCATTAAGGGCCTTATAATGGCCATTCTTTCGTCTGCCACATTCGGGTTAATTCCCCTCTTCTCCATACCGTTGATGGAGAGTACCGGCGAGAGTATGGAACTGAACCTTGACAACGTATGTTTTTACCGTTTCCTTTTCTCTGCATTGCTTATGGGTGTAATTGTATTCATCCATTTTTTTAAGCAGGATGGAGGGGCAAGGAATGTACGCAAAGTTATGGCAGATGCATTTGGTGTTTCGCCCAAACAGTTTGCCCTATTACTGCTCATATCAATCTTTTACGCCTCTACAAGCATTTTCCTTACAGCCTCTTATACTATTGGACAAATACCAAGTGGAATTGCCACTACAATGCACTTTTTGTACCCGGTATTTGTAACCGCTGTTATGATTCTGGCTTTTGGAGAAAAACTTACCCTGCTTAAAGCCCTTTCTGTAGCACTGGCATTTGGAGGGGTATTTTTTCTCAGTGGTGCCTCACTTAATGAGGGCATTTCACTTAATCCTCTTGGGCTGCTGTTTGTACTGGTTACCATTTTCACATATGGATCATACATTATTGGAATAAACAATATAAAAGCCATTGCCTCAATGAACGGAATGAAACTAACGTTCTACGTTCTGGCTTTTTCATGTCTGCTTTTCTGTGGCAATATTCTGGTAAAAGGAGGCACATTCCAGCCGCTTGAGACTTTCCACCAATGGTGGAATATTCTTGCACTTGCATTTGTACCTACACTTATTTCCGACCTTACCCTTGTATACGCCATCCAGCTTATTGGTTCTACCACAACAGCCATCCTTGGTTGTATGGAACCGCTTACGGCAGTTTTGGTTGGCATTACAGTATTTGCCGAGAAACTTAACCTGAATCAGGGAATAGGTATGGCACTTGTTTTTGTTGCTGTTTACCTTGTAATCATAACCCAGAAGAAGAAATAAATAACACCCTTTGGATGTTATTGTCCCTAATTCGCTTCATCTACCTTTGTACATGCCGTTACGGCAATGTACAATTATGAGAGGGATTAAAGTAGGGAACATTCTTATTTACCGCAACTGTGCGGTGTGTATAGTCAGCAATATATTAAGGGAGGATACCGGATATATAATTATTGGAACAGACTCCGGCAACACTGAATTCAGAGGACCTCTCAGCGACTGGAAATCTATCATCCACTATAAAGAGAAACTCCGCCATTTTGAGGATAAAATATTCAACAATATAATAGCACACAGAGAATTTGAAGCAAGATAATTGCTATCTTTGCCAAGATGGAAAAACACTCCAAGGCATATTATATTCTTGCGGTTGCATTTATTGCACTTTTCTTTGGCAATCTCCTTTACGGAACGGTAAATATTCCGGCCAAAGATGTGATTGGTATATTGTTTGGTGGAGAAGCCCAAAAGGCATCATGGGAACTGATTATCCTTAATTCCAGGTTGCCCCAATGCATCACAGCACTTCTTGCTGGTGCATCACTTGCCATAAGCGGACTGTTGTTGCAAACCCTTTTTAGAAATCCTCTTGCAGGACCGTCAATCCTTGGTATCAGCGACGGTGCCAATCTGGGAGTAGCCATTGTAATGCTTTGCTCCGGAGGGGTAATTGGAGGGTTAAAAGGTGGAGCATACTTCTCAATGATTATGGCTGCCCTTGCAGGATCCCTTGCTGTACTGGCACTTATAATATATTTTTCCCGACAGGTAAAGAGCAATGTAATGCTCCTTATAATTGGTATAATGATAGGCTACCTTGCCTCATCCCTTATCTCCATCCTCAACTATCATGCTGCCGCAGACAAGGTACACCAGTATGTAATGTGGGGTATGGGTGACTTTACAGGTGTTTCGGTTGAAAAACTCCCTTATTTTGCAATATTTACCATAATTGGACTTATATACTCCCTACTGCTTATAAAACCTTTGAACGCATTGCTCCTTGGAGAAATGTATGCGGCAAACCTGGGAGTAAAGATTAAAAGTGCCAGAATATCCATTCTACTGTGCACCGGAATACTTACAGCTACCATCACCGCTTTTTGTGGTCCGGTATCATTCATTGGACTTGCAGTGCCACATGTTGCCAGAATGCTCCTTGGAACCTCCAACCACAAACATCTTGTACCAGTAACAATACTCAGTGGAGCCTGTATAGCTATGCTCTGCAATATGCTTACTGTTGTACCGGGCAGCAACAGCATGTTACCATTGAATGCTGTAACCCCTATGATTGGAGCTCCAATCATAATATATGTGATAATAAACAGAAAGAACCTGCAATATTTCAATTAGCTGGCATTATGAAAGAGAAAATTACAGCAGTTCAGGCCAGAAACCTTGCAATAGGATACAACGATTCCAAAAGGAAAAAAGTTGTACAAAGCAATATAAACCTTACCCTTTACAGCGGTGAGGTAACTTGTCTGCTGGGCTTGAACGGTGCCGGAAAATCAACTCTTATCCGTACTCTTTGTGGATTTCAACCGCCATTGGACGGAGATGTACTACTAAGGGGCAAGCCACTGGGCAGCTACTCACAGAGTGAGTTTGCAAGGGAAGTTGGAGTTGTACTTACAGAACGCACCAATGCAGGTGGAATAACTGTAAAGGAACTTGTTGGACTTGGTAGACATCCTTTTACAGGTTTCTTTGGAACGCTCAAGGAGAAAGATAATGTCATTATAGAGGAATCCCTCAACGCTGTTGGTATGCTACACAAAAGCAACAGCTACGTATCTGAGCTGTCAGACGGCGAAAGGCAGAAAACCATGATTGCAAAGGTACTTGCACAGGAGTGCCCTATAATTGTATTGGATGAACCAACTGCCTTTTTGGATGTTACAGCCAGAATAGAAACAATGGTACTGCTACGCAAACTTGCAAAAGAGCAACAAAAGGCTATAGTTCTCTCTACCCACGACATTGATTCTGCCATTGCCATGGCAGACAACCTGTGGCTACTGTCAAAAGGGAAAGAGGTGAGGTTTGGAGCACCAGAAGACCTTATAATGGATGGCACCATTGGAGAGTTCTTCAGCAAAGAAAACATTGTATTTGACCAGTCTACCGGAAAATTGAGTGCCTTACTCGCTTATTGCTTCCCGATAGGTGTATCTGGAGATTTCCAGACATCGTTCTGGGTAGGAAACGCTCTTGTAAGAAACGGATACACTCCATCTGCAATTCAGGAGAAAGGATATAATGTAATTTGTAACAGTGCAAATGAGATAGAGCTGCACCTGCCTGAAGGTGAAATAAAAAAGGCCACCTCTGTGGCCCAATTATGCGATATGCTCAATACCGTTATTCCTGCATAGCTCCATAACACACAGGTGTATATTCCGGAAGCAGGTGCGGATGGAAAATCTTTACATAATCTGCAAGAATTATATCGGGATGAATTGCAATATACTCGTAATACGGGGTTGTAACTGTATTGCAGGTATATATCCTCTTATTGCGGAACGGTGCAAAATTCTCATACGGTTTATACTCATCCTTAAGGTGTGCATAGGTCATTGGATACGGCATGGCATATTTTAAAATCCATATATCCGCATCCTCTCCCCTTTCGTAAACTGTCTCAAACGAAATTGGCACACTGCCAGACTCGGTATTGTCGGAGAAGATATAATCTGCACCGGCATCCTTGTACATTGTAGCAATATAACTTGCGCCACCCACAATAAACCACGAAGAGCCATACTTCCTTTCACTCATAACTCTCGGCCTGTCTTGTTCACCTGCAGCCAATGTCTTAAGCCTGTTATAGTTATTCATTGTAGCTTGGAACATAGAATCTGCAACATCCCTCTTTCCTTGCAACATACCAAACACTTTCATCCATTCTACCCTTCCCAGAGGATGTCTCTCCATATAATCTGCCGATTCAAAAATAGGAATACCCAATTTCTCTGCCTGACCATATCCTCCGTGTTCAAAAGGGGATGCAATAATTATCTGACCGTCAATATCCATGATCTTCTCCACATTTGGAGAGGCTGCCTTTCCGCAATCAATAATTTTCCCCGCCTTAACCATTGCAAGAGCCTTTGCAGAGGTAAGATATTCGGTCTCACATATTCCCGATATTGCATCAAGACTACCCAATTCTTCCCAAATTGAGGCATGGATGGTTGTATACATTATTATGTTGCTGATAGGTGTACGGATTATGGTACCTGCCGGCAAATTGTCGGGAAGAGGAGCACTCTTTTCTACAAGGATATAGTTCTGCAATACCTTGGTGGTATCCCATGGATCTTCTATCTCAATTGTACTGTATCCATTGTAGTGGGTTATCTCAAATCCGTTGGCATAAAGGTTCTGCTCCTTTACCCCCTCCTGTGCGGCTCTGCCATTGCTGCCTGTACAAGCTGCAAAGACAACCGCAATAATTGTCAAATATATAATCAGGTACTTTCTCATCTAATTTCTGATAAAACAAACTTTATAAGGGTTAATTGCTCCAGTATCAAAACTATGCAGAATATCACCAGTTTCAGAGACAATATATATATCTCCATTGCTGATATAATCTGATGTTCCAATATAGATATTTCCGCTTACATTATCTGCAGCAATGCAATATCCATTTGGTATTTCGTTTGAGGAAATGAATTCTCGCTCCAACTTGTCATTTGACAAATCATACACATAATATTTGATGCTTTGATTCCAATTATCATCATAAACGGAACTTAGGATATAAGCCTTTCCGTTTGCCCCTATTGTCATGTTTGTTGGTGCAACACCTTCAATTGTCACTACTTCTCCTGTTTGGGGATTGATTTTCTGAAGAGCGGCAGGATTCATTCCATAATCTCCCCAGCATACAAGGTACATCTCTTCCTCAGATACTTTATGAAATGTCTGAGGATTATATGCCACCTCCAGTTCTCCCAATATATTGAGGGAATACGGATCTAAAAACTGTACTTTATTCTGGAAGTTGGGATAGTTGTTACCATCTGTAATTGCAACAAAAAGTTTGTTTGCAGCAAAAGCAATACCTTCCGGATATGGTCCAACCTGAGATTTGACAGCCTTATACTCCAAAGTATCTATAGCCCCCACATAACCCTCCAGATATGTGACATACACCCTACCATGGGCTGCTGTGAGTTGTCTTGGGCAAAGATTGCCTCCCTCACCCTTAAGCACCACCTCTCCAAGTAACTTACCATTAAGATCGGTTACAAATACCACTGCAGAACCTGTTACAGCAATATACATTTTTGAACCGTAAATTATCATATCATTGGCAGAGTCTCCAAGCCTTTTTCCGTTAGCCCCCATAAATACATTGGTAGCCACCTCATTATTTGCAATATTGAAGAAGGTAAGTTCTGAATTATTGGAATCCATCATTCCACTGTTCATAATATAAACACCTGTTGTTGCAGGATCTACAGTTGGCTCCGGCCTCAAACCACTTCCCAAATCTGAACATGAAACAATTATTGTATACATCAATAATACCGCAGCCGTTCTTTTTACAAAACTCTTCATATCAATAATTTTAAAGGTTAATAATTAAATTTTAATGTAAAACGGAACGAACGCCCCGGCATTGGATAATACTGTATTACATCGTACTGCACATCTGTAATATTCTGGCACTCAAGCTGCAGATGCAGCTTGCCCCATCCCATGTCAAATTGTCTGCCCAAAGAGACCGAATGCTCTATATATCCATCCATAAGGTTTCCCCAGGTATTCTGAGGTAATGCAAATCTGTCTCCCACAGCACTCATGAGGTACCCAAAATCACATAATCTTCCCATGAGCGAAAGGGAGAGATTTCCTGCATATCTTGGTGTATATGGTATCTGATGTTTATAATTCTTTCCTGATTTATCTGTTACATCTACTGCATATTGGTAAGAGTAATTTCCGTGCACTCTACCCCTCATACCATTGGCAAATGTGAAAGATGCTCCAAAATTCACATCTGCACCCTTTATACAAACCTCTCCCATATTGAGCATTCTCCACACAAACAAGGTTGGAAGCGCAACAATCTTATCCTCAACCTTATTGTAGTAGGCATCAGCCTGCAATGACACCTCATCCAGCACGCCTGAGAATCCCGCCCTCCAGGTAAGTCCCACATTGAACTGCCTTGCAACCTCAGGATTGAGTGCACTGTTGCCAACTCTGTCGTAATATAGGTCGTTGAAGGTTGGAGTTCTGAAAATATCCTGATACGATGCCCTCACCCTAATATTCCTGTTTGGGAACAATTTATATGAGATGCTTGCAGCAGGAGAAAGACGGAACCTGTCGGGAGTAGCATTTCCAACCCTCAACTCCTCAGTTATATAGGTTGAAAGGAGACTTGCAGTTACATTTAACCTTCCCGACGAATATTTTGCTGCCATTACTGTAAGGGATGTATATCTGGTTGGATACACAAAATTGCTGTAAGATGCCTCAAGGGTATTCCTGAACAGGTCCTGAGAAAGGACAAAGTCAACTTTACCTGTTGGCTCATACTTCACAGATACAGCTCCATATATCTCTTTTTGGGTAAAATAATCTTTTCTTATTCCATTGGAATACGACTCATTTTCCTCTGTATATTTGTTCCAGGCATAATTATATTTCAGCTGCCCCTGCAATTGCCATTTGTTTCCCAAATGGGTACGATAATATCCCTGTATAAATCCTGCCTCATCCCACAATCTCTCCCTTGCATCTGAATTATAGTATATTACAGAGCCTGGCAAACCTCTTTGAGAACTCATCCAGTTGCCTTTGAATGCTATTTCTCCTCCATGCTTGAACTCTCCATACAGGTTAGCCTCATATCTGATTATATTTACATCCGAATTGTATCTCTTTTCTGTGGTTTGTATATTTCCGTTGGTTAGGATGAAAGGATACTCACCATTGGATGTAAGCCAATCTCCATTCATTGAAAGAGTCCATCTGTCACCAAGTTTCTGCCTGTAGTGCAATGCCGGATTATATGTACCAAATGATGCCAGTTTCATGGCTGCGCCAATATGGCTCTTCCTCCCCTCCTCAAATTGAGGTTTTGTAGTACGTATATTCAACAGGCCGGCAGAAGCATACATTCGGGCACTTTGGAAAATATCATCGGTCTGACCAATGGAAAGGGTAACCATCTCTACGTTATCAAGATTGAAACGTCCTATATCTATTTGTCCGCTCTGTGCATTTGAAACTGTAACGCCATCATAACTTATTGCAGTATGCTGTGTACCAAGACTCCTGACAGACACTGTCTTTACTCCCCCTATTCCACCATAATCCTTAATTTGTACTCCCGAAAATCTCTTTACCGCCTCATGAAGTTCCTTTATTCCAAGTTTTTCAAAACTTCCTTTATCCATCACCTGCAATGGTGCTCCCTGCACTGTTACCGACGGTTTTGCAGATGCTGTAACTACAGCCTGAACCAGTGTATCCTGCATCTGTTCTGAGGATTGCTGCTCCTGCTCAATAGACACAATAATATTGTTCTGAGCCTCTGCAACTGCAGTTGAGACCAGAAAGACAATACATAAAAGCAAGAAAGCGCAAATACGCCTGCTACAATTAAAAACTTTAAACAGCATTAAATATAGTTCTACGAAAATCTTTACCCGAGATTTTCAAGTTTAAAGAATTGCGGCAGGTCTTCTGACTTATTCCTCCAAAGGTGCCTTCCCATCATCTATGACAGTGGCCAAGATAGCCTTTGGAACATTCTGGAAATTACAGCTACGGGTACAGTTCCTGATTCTCACAGGATTCCCTATTATCAGCTGCCTTTGATACAGGCAACTACACCTCAATCCAGTGGCAAAGGTATCAATATATTCAAATGATTGCAAATAAAATTTCAACTATCCTTTCCCGGAAGTAGACATCTGCTTAATCCATATTGATCCAGTCATTGACAACAAATGGCTCCTGGTTCTTGATAATAAGAGCAGTGATGTCGTTGATAATATCGTGACCATGGTTACTGTTAGTAAAGTAAGTAAGGTAACCGTTTGCAGAAGGTATTACAAGGAACAATGCCTTGAACGAGCCATTATCACCCCAATGCCACAGCACTTTTCCAAACTCCTTATTATCTTCAGTACCTATACCCATAGCCCACGCAATGGAATTGTCGCACTCTCTATGATTGTCTGCATATCGTATAGCTTTCTGCTCACATGGTGTAAAGAACACCTCTTTAGCTTGCGACGAGAGCGAAGTGCCATTCAAAAGCTCCTGAAGGAATTTTGCATAATCGGCAGCGCATGTCCTTAAGGTATAACCCACATTGGCCCTTGGATGTCTGCCTTTGCCACGGTTCTCTCCAGCTTTATTGTATCCGTCAACTGCAAGTGTATCATACATAGGTTGCCACTCATAAGATGTATATTCCATTCCAAGAGGCCCAAATACCTCCTCTTTAGCTACATCATCAATTTTCTTTCCTCTTATATTCTCTACTGCTCTCTGAAGGAATGCAAATCCTTCTCCTGAATACCCATAACATGAATCAACAGGGAATTTGAATGTTATTTCAGAAGTAGGCCATTCCTGGCTGGAAGGGCTCTTTGCCCAGTTTGGCAAACCTGTCCTATGATTAAGTACCATACGTGCAGTAAGTTTTGCCGCCTGCTCTTTGTCGGCAAAACGGTCTATATCTGTATACTGGCAGATAGGAGTATCCAAATCAATTTCCCCTCTGTCATACATCTTCATGACAATGTACGCAAATACAACTTTACTTAGTGATGCTGCCTGAAAAACTGCAGGTTTTGGAGTAGCCTCCCCAGCCGCAATTTTTACCGAATCATAAAAATTTGGATTCTCAATCTGATAAGAGAACTTCTCTCCTCCCCAATTGCTCTCAAGTTGGATGAGGGGCACCTCTGCCTTAACTATTATGTTCTTTATCTCCTCTTTGTAAGGATCGGCCTTTGGTGTACATGAGATTATAAGTGATACAGCCATTGCTATAAGGGCTGCAGTGGGGATAAAAGTCCTTTTATTCATAAACTGTCGGGATTAAAATAATACGCAATTTAGGAATTTTTGGGTAAAAGTGTTAACTTGTGATGTTAAAACATAATACTATGAGAAAGATTTTTTCACTGCTTGTAATGGTACTGATGGCTGCAGCAGGCCTTTGTGCCCAAGAATATGACCAGCTCAACTGTTTTGCAGTGCTGGCTGGCAAGAATACCACAAAAGATGGTTCCGTGCTTATGGCCCATAATGAAGATGACTCAGGTGAACAGATGATCAATATTTACAATGTCCCTGCCAACGGTGAAAAGGGGACCAACAAATACCTTTGGATAGAGTTTCCGGGAATGGAAGTTGCTGATGCTTTCCTCAATGAATACGGTGTTGCTGTTGCATCTGACGGGTGTAACTCTAAAGAGGACAGGGAAGATTATACAGATGGAGGTGTGCTTTATGAAGTACGCACCCTAATTGCCCAAAAAGCCCGTTCTGCAAAACATGCAGTTAAGATTGCAGGAGAACTTGTTGAGCAGCGAGGCTATAGGGGAAGCGGCAGAACTTATGTTATAGCAGACTGCAACGAAGGATGGGTCTTTGCTGCAGTGAGAGGCCGTCACTGGGTGGCACAGCGTATTCCCGACGATTGTGTAATGACAATTCCAAACTACTACTGCATTGGAGAGATAGATCTTTCAGATACCACAAATTTCCTTGGTACTCCCGACATAATAACCTATGCAATTGAAAGGGGATGGTATAATCCGGAAAAAGACGGCAAGTTCTTGTTTAAGAAGGTGTACTCCCGTCCAGACATGTACAGTTACGACCGTAACTACATCCGCCATATGAGTGCTCTGAATTATCTTACAGGGAAAACATACTCTACAGATCCTGACACATATCCGTTTGCCGTAAAACCCAACAGGCTGCTGGAAGTGTCGGATATGATGCAAATTCTCAGAAGCCATGGCGAGAATGTAGAACAGAAAATTAACCATAAGAATAAGCCTATGCACCCTGCATGTATCTGTACAGATGTAACAATAAATGCATCTGTATTCCAGCTCAGAAACTGGCTTCCAGTAGAAATTGGAGCAATGGTATGGACTACCGGGGCTTCACCTTGTGCAGAGGCATTTATCCCTTGGTACTCAGGTATGAGCAAATCTCCTGAAGGCTTTACCAGATTTGCATGTTCCCAGGAAGCTATGGAGAAACATATGTCACACTCCAAGGAGAAAAGGAAAAACCATCCAAACGGTATTGCATGGAAGTTTGTAGACCGCTGGCATTGGATATGCCAAGACTGGGAAAACCGCATTGGGGATATACAGAAAGCAAATACCGCTTTCCAGCAGAGTTTGTTTGACAATCAGGAGAAATTTGAAAAATCACTCCGCAAACACTATAACCGCAAAAATCTGCAGGTAATCAATAAGGAAGCTCTGGAGGAAGCACTCAACACATACACTGCCAATATATATACAGAGTACTTTAAAATGTTTTAATGACAGCAGGAATGCCCTGCAACTTACATAAAACAAAGCAGCCTTGCACCTGTGATGCAAGGCTGCTTTGTTATTCATATACATGTTTAAAGTTTTCTGATCTTAATCTTACGACCTGGATAAATCTTGGAGTTTTTGTTAAGTCCGTTGAGCTGAAGAATATCATTCAGACTCACCCCTTTGAACTTATATGCAATACCAAGAAGGGTATCACCACTCTTAATTGTATACCACTCATATCCTCCACTCTTGGATGTAGATGCCGATTTTGATCCAGAAGAACCAGAAGAACTTACAGCAGGGCCTGAACCGTTGTAAATGACAAGTCTCTGACCAATTCTAAGCACCGACTTGGATGTAAGACCATTCCATCTCATAAGATTCTTTACACTTACATGGTATTTCATGGCAATATGTCCAAGTGTCTCACCTTTTTTCACCTTGTGAGTAATTTGGCCTCCTCCAACACTACTTGTACCCTCTTTAATGTTCTTTTTAGTTACAGGGTTAAAGTAAATGCTGTCTTTATATGCATATACCTCCTTTTCTTTCTCTACAAATGGAATGGTATAGGTGTAAGGCAACTGCAATATACACTCTCCACCAGAACCAGGTATTATATTCTGAACATACTGAGGATTGTAATTTTTAAGCTCCTCAACAGATATGCCAACAACTGCAGATATCTGCTCAAAATGAAGGTTCTTGTTTACTTTAAAAGTATCTACATGAGCTGGCAAATTGAACTGGGCAGGCTGCAAGTTATGCTCTTTGTAGTACTCCAATAGGTACAATGCAGCAATGAATGACGGTACATATCCCCTTGTCTCCCTTGGAAGATAAGGATAGATTTTCCAGAAATCCCTGCTTCCTGCACGTTTGATTGCCTTATTTACATTACCTACACCACAGTTATATGACGAGATTGCAAGGAACCAGTCTCCGTAAATGGCATATGAATCTCTAAGATATTTGGCTGCAGCGTGGGTTGATGCCAAAGGATCCAACCTCTCATCTACATATGAGTTAATCTTAAGGTTATACTGCAATGCTGTCCTGTACATGAATTGCCACATTCCTCTAGCCCTGACTCTTGAGGTAGCAGTAGGGTTTAGGGCAGACTCAATAATTGCCATTGCCTTTAACTCCTTTGGAAGTCCATAATAATCAAATACCTCCTCAAACATTGGAAGATAATATGCACTAAGGCCAAGGATATGCCTTGCCTTAGAAGGCATTTTCTCTGTATAATAGATAATGTGGTTCTTTACAATACTGTTGTATGATAGAGGAATAAACGAGTTTATTTTGTTCAGTCTCTCAATATATACATCATCGGGAATATTTGAAGTAAGGGTTACACTGTCAAGATCCCTTTCATTAAGGGTAAGCTTTTTCTGTATATACCACATTGACAAGAGGCTGTCGGGATTACAACCCGGATCTACATCTGCAAAAACTTCACTGTCTACATAATTGATACCGGCAGGGGCATTTACCTCCTCAAATTCTGTTGTATCCGACATTTCAAGAGCTCCACCCTCTATAATGGATTTAAGCGAGTCAATAGTTTTCTGAAGCTCAATTCTCTCTTTAAGAAGTTGTTTTTTTGTAAGTCTCTGCGCTGATGATACAGCCGGAATTGCAATAAGGATTAAGAATACAATCAGTGTTCTAATATAGGACATTGGTGTAAAAGTGTATTTATTATGTTAAAAATTTTAAAACTTAAGGTTCATCTGCAGGCCAAACGACTGCGGCATCTGATTAGCGGCATAGGTATTTCCTTTTGGAGTTACCGTATTTATCAGAGCCGGTTCTATGTTTAGTGAAAGATCGTCGCTGATATCAAACGTATTGAAATGTGCAAACACATTTGCATCAATGATATTTAGCGCATATACCAATATAGTTGCGATTATTGAATAATCCCTCATACGGCGGTACTGGTCTCTGTACCAGATTATATTATCAGTAGTAAGATTTCCCTCGTATGTACCTTCATTCTGGCGGATATACATTTTCCTATACCTCTGGTACTGCTCCTGGTTAAAGCTCAACGCATAGGCACACGCTCCCAATCCGGTATATATTACAGGAATTTTCCAATAGTCTCCATTATAAGCCTGTCCAAGACCTGGAATTAAAGCCGAGAACATTGATGCACGCGCAGGAAGAGGTTTTTTATGACTCTTATATGATATTACTCCATCAAGCACACTGCCCCAATAACTGGCAATAGCACCTGCTATGAAATACCCTTGTGCATCTTTTCCCCTTGTGGCAATTGCTCCACCAATACAGCCACCAATTGCTCCGTAAACTACAGGAAGTTTCCAGTACTCCCTGTTGTAAATCTGCGCCGTTCCAGGAAGGAACATGGAGCCAATGGCCATCTGGTTTACTTTCATGGAATCTTTGTGGGCCAAAGAATTGAAATATCTTTTTATAGTAAAGGACGGCTTCTTGGACATTATAACCTCCTCATCCTCCTCATCCGAATTTTGGGAGGTTGTGCTATTGGCACCCGGAGGGGCTGTATTTATAAATCCGTTATTGAACTGTCCGTAGCATGTATTTCCCAGCAACAGACAACCAACCAAGACAGTAACTATAGCAATAAATTTCTGCACTCCTGTAATGTGTTAAATATTTGAGTTTTCCAATGCTTTAAGGAACTCTTCCACCTCAGCGTCATTATTGAATCTGATGGTAATCTCACCTACCCCCTTATTGTCCCTTTTTGCAGTAATATTGTTATTGAAGTATTTTCCCACAATTTCTATAACTCTGAAATGGCTGTCGGGAAGCTCAATCACTGGAGCAACTTCCTTCTCCTTTTTCTCCTTCTTTTGTCCAAGTTTCTGGATTTTTTGTTCAATCTGCCTCACCGACAAATCCTGCTCTACAATCTGATTGGCAAATTTCAACTGATCCTTATCACTCTCCAATGAAAGCAATGCCTTGGCATGTCCCATAGAAATTTTCTTTGCTCTAATGGCAAACTGTATCTCTGCAGGCAACTTGAGCAGACGGAGATAATTGGTTACTGTTGCACGTTTTTTTCCCACTCTCTCAGCCATAGCCTCCTGAGTAAGATTGCACTCCTCTATTAATCTTTGGAAACTGAGAGCTACCTCAATGGAATCAAGGTCTTCTCTCTGGATATTCTCTACAATGGCCATCTCCAGCATACCCTGATCGTCGGTCTTGCGTACATACGCAGGGATTCTCTCAAGGCCTGCTATCTGGCTCGCCCTAAAACGGCGCTCACCACTGATAATCTGGTATCTGCCATCTTGTAGAGGTCTTACTGTAATTGGTTGGATAAGCCCCAACAATTTGATTGATGCTGCCAACTCTTCAAGTGCCTCCTGATTGAACTCGGTACGCGGCTGGTATGGATTGGGCTCTATTTTGCTTATCTCTATCTCCGATGTTGAAACCAACGGACGTGGCTGCTCTGCAGGACGCTTTGCTGCCTGCTGAATTGAGTTTACATCAGAAATAAGGGCTCCCAAACCCCTTCCAAGACCTGTCTGTATCTTTGCCATATCTTATTGTTCCTGCTGTTGTTTTGAAATGAATTCTTTTGCAAGATTTAGGTAATCATTTGATCCTCTAGACAATACATCATAAAGAATTACCGGTTTACCATGGCTTGGGGCCTCGCTCAAACGGACATTCCTGTTAATCATTGTCTGGAATACCATACTGCCAAAATGATGCCTTACCTCCTCTACAATCTGATTTGCATATCTGAGGCGTCCGTCAAACATGGTAAGCAGAAATCCCTCAATTGCAAGTTCAGGGTTAAGTCTGTTCTGCACAAGTTTGATGGTATTGAGCAGTTTGCCTAACCCTTCAAGTGCAAAGAACTCACACTGCACAGGAATAATCACTGAATCTGCAGCTGTAAGTGAGTTTATGGTAATGAGTCCCAATGAAGGTGAGCAGTCTATGATAATATACTCAAACTGCTCCTGCAACGACTCAATATTTTTCTTTAAAACACACTCTCTCTCCTCTATGTTCAACATCTCAATCTCGGCACCCACAAGGTTAATGTGGGAAGGTACTATCTTAAGATTCTTTATCTCTGTCTGTAGAATTACATCATTTATATTTTTCTCCCCAATAAGCACCTCATAAAGGGTACTTTTTGAGTTTGAATCAGGGTCAAAGTTGAGACCTGATGTGGTATTAGCCTGTGGATCAGCATCAATTATAAGGGTGTTCTTCTCCAGAACAGCCAACGATGCCGCCAGGTTAATTGCAGTTGTTGTCTTGCCAACGCCTCCCTTCTGATTTGCTATAGCTATAACTTTTCCCATATCAAAATGTATAACATGCAAAAATAAGAAATCTTTTTTAAGAGTTGAGATTTTATTACATTTGCGTATAATAAAGTTTTCAACAATATGGTAATAACTGATGCGTGGATGGTAATTGTAAATCCCAAGGCCGGTAGCGGCAGGGGATTGAAGGATTGGCCCATTATCTCAAACCAAATGTATAACAGCGGCTTACACTTTACCTGTGTATTTACAGAGCACAAATACCACGCAATGGAACTTACCGTAAAGGCAATCAATGACGGCTACAGGAATATAGTTGCAGTGGGTGGCGATGGCACCATACACGAGGTGGTAAACGGCATTTTCATACAGAAAAAAGTACCAACCATTGCAATATCCCTGGCAGTGATTCCGGCAGGTACAGGAAACGACTGGATAAGGATGTTCGGCATCTCCAAAACTTATTCAGAAGCTGTAAAATCTCTTGTAGAAAAACGTACGGTATTACAGGATGTGGCCAAGGTTACCTATTATGAGACCAGAGTTAAACATACCCGATACATGGCAAATGTTGCAGGCCTGGGTTATGATGCTGTGGTAAACCTACAATACAACCTGCTTAAAGACGAGGGAAAATATGGCAAGTGGCTATATCTGAGAAGTGCTTTCCAAACATTTGCAAAATTCTCTCCTGTATATTTCAACATTAAAACAGATGGTACAGAATTTTATAACGGTCTCGTTTTTTCTGGCGCTGTAGGTATTGGAAAATACAATGGAGGCGGTATGCAGCAGACACCATATGCAGCTGTAGATGACGAACTTATGGACCTTACCATAATTAAGAAAATGTCAAAGCTCCGCATTGCCAGAAACTTTAAATTACTTTACACAGGAAATATCTATTCCATTCCTAAAGTACTGCACACCCAGTGTAAGAAAATAGAGATTGAGAGTTTTCCCGAGAGCCGTATAGAAATTGACGGAGAAGCAGTTGGAACCTCTCCATTTGAGTTTGAGCTTGTACCTCATGCCATTAAAGTTGTGGTGGGCGTAAATTACGTACTGAATCCTTTTACAACGGATCTACATCGAGGATAACCGACTGATAACCCTTAATTTCATGTATACACTCCTGTAAGGCTGCCTTGTTTTGCACAAGATTGGAATTACGGGCAAACTTTATATAGAAACACTTTATATATTCTCCTCTGACCATCTCAATCATAGGAGAAAACGGACCTGTAATCTCCTTATAGTGCAGATTTTTACAGCTACCTATTTTTTCAGAAATCTGATTGCATAGCTCATCCAGTTTCTTTGAATCCCTGTGCTTTACAATAACCTTTACCATCCTTACAAATGGGGCAAATCCATATTGCTGCCTTTGCGCCAGCAACTGGGATGTAAGAGGCGGCAATGAAGAACTGTCGGGAAGAGAATTTCCCAATCTGGCGAGTACAGGGTGCTCCTTCTGATTGGTCTGAATTATGAGTTTGCCCTGCTCTCCGCGACGCCCTGTACGTCCCATGAGCTGATTGAACAACTGCAGCGCCTTCTCATCTGCCCTGAAATCCTGAACACCCAAAATAGTATCTGCCTGAACAACCGCCACAAGTTTAAGTTTTGAGAAATCAAAACCCTTGCTTATCATCTGGGTTCCAACAAGAATATCAATCTTTCCCTGAGCAAAATCCTGAATTGTTTGCTCCTCAACTCTTTTGCTCTTGGCAATATCCGCATCATAACGGGCAATAGATGCCTCAGGGAAAAGGGCTGCCAACTCCTCCTCCAGTTTCTCGGTACCTGCGCCACGATACTTGAACGTTGCTGTACCACACTTGCACACCCCAGTAAATGAAGCTATATACTCACAATAGTGACATCTGAGAGAATTATTGTACTTATGATAACTCAAATAAACATTACAATGAGGGCACTTAGGAATCTCTCCACACTCCTGACACTCCACAATTGGAGAATAGGAACGTCGGTTACGGAATACCAGCACCTGGTTTCCTTGCTCTATTGTACGGCGTATCTCATTTATGAGTTTCTGCGAGAAGCTTCCCACCATCTGCCTGGTTTTATAAGCATAGATAGTATCCACGATCTCCACCTGAGGAGCTGTGGCGCCATAATATTTCTCCAAAAGTTCAACTAACTTGAATTTCCCCACCAGACAATTATACTCGCTCTCGAACGAAGGGGTTGCTGAACCAAGCAATATATTTGCACCATGCAACTGCGCCAACATTATAGCAGTATCCTTGGCATGATACCTTGGTGCCGGCTCACTCTGCTTGTAGCTGGAATCATGCTCCTCATCCACAATCACAAGCCCCAGATTACTCAACGGCAAAAACAACGCCGAACGGGTCCCCAACACAACAGTAGCAGAGTTGGTTACTTCCATTCCACTTGGCACAGCACTTGGTACAGCACTTGGTACAGTACTTGGCACAGTACTTGGTTCAACAATATTCCCGGCATTATACGCAAGAATCTTATGAATACGGGCCCTTTCGGCAACAGTCTGCTTAGAATGGAAAGTAAGCAGCCTCTCCCCAAAGAACCCCTTGAGACGGCTCTGCAACTGCTTGCTGATGGCAATCTCAGGCACCAGATACAACACATTCTTCCCCTTCCTGAGCTGCTCCATAGCCATAGAAATATAGATCTCTGTCTTACCGCTTCCGGTAACACCCCTCAAAAGAACAGGCTTACCTGGAGCATCACAAAAACTCCCCTTAATCTCATCCTTAACCTCCTGCTGTCTTCCCGACAGTTTTGGATCTGACATCTTCCCCTCCTTTGCAACAGACTCAAGAAAATGCTCCACACCCTTGCGGGGCTTCACACTCTCCTGCTTAATCTGCAACGAAGGATAAGCAGCCTTGAACACCTCCCCAGGAGTACACAAATAATACTGAGCCACCTTCTCCCATAACTGCATCTCTGTTTCAAGAATCTTAGGAAGCTCCTCAACTGCCAAAATTGGCTTATAAAGAATCTCCTTACCGTCGGGAGTATAGGCTGGCATGTTCCCCCCGTTAAGGATTTTTGAAACTACCGCCGGATAAATTTTCCCCGCAAAATCAACCCTCACACGAGATCCTACCTGCACCTGAAAAATTTCAGGCACAAAATAAGAAACCTCCCCACTATACCTAACAGGAAGAATAACAGTGGCATAACGCCCAATATGAGGTATTGTCCGTTCCATAACTTTCACAAAAATATAAAAAAAGTTTAAGAAAAATTTGCAGAATCAAAAATAATATCTACCTTTGCAATCCCAAAACGATGGTGCCATAGCTCAGTTGGTAGAGCAAAGGACTGAAAATCCTTGTGTCCCCGGTTCGATTCCTGGTGGCACCACACAAAAAAGCCTTGCAGAAATGCAGGGCTTTTTTGGTTTCAGGACATTCTTGACAGCTGGAGATTCATGGAGATTGGACATTATTGGTGCTGAATAGTCCCGGTGGATGGACATTCCCGACGGCTGAATAGTCCCGACGGCCGGACAGCCCCGACGGCCGGACAGTCCGCGCAACAAAAGGTACTTTTTCCTGCGCAGAACCCATTTTTTGCACATTCCGAGCAGAAAACGACACTCTTTCCGGCGCGGAAACCACTTTCAACACATTCAGAGCACAAAAAGACACTCATTCCGGCGCGGAAACCAACTTTCCGAAAAGATGATTTGCAAGAGTCAGTCTCAACCTACAGTGACCAGCCATCTTCAGGAAGCCTGTACGCATTACCGAAGAGAAACTTACGATTCTTATAATGGTAGTCAACCCTCAAGTAAAAGGCTTTTAAATCCTCCGGATAGTAATATTCATCGTGCTCACTATCATTTCTCTGAACAATGAAAGCGAAATAATTTTCAGGCACTGGAAATTTATGTTCAAGCGAACATGGCAAGTTGTGTTTTGGGGCACCCGAAATGTTTTCGGCGTCCCAAAACTACCTGCCGGTATTTACCCCTCCAAAGTCGGGTGGAAATGGTGATTGTCGTCGTAATTATACTCTGCTAGTTCTCAAAGTACACACTCTTAATAGACATAAAAGTCCGTAGAATTTATATTTCTTGAATATCAAAAATTGCTAATGAGATGTGTGGTTTTATAATTAATTAGACTTAATACGACTCAATATGCTAAATTTTGCTTATTTTTGTATGTTGCGAGGTTTATATCCGTAACTGAATGAATAGAATTACAACATACCAAGCTAAATATCTGGCGAATTACCTCACAAGGCGTTTGCCAGCTAATGATATTAACAAGTTGACTGCTTCGTTGCAAGATGCGCAGGTCGATTTGACTCCGCATCAGGTGGAGGCTGCTTTGTTTGCCTTCAAGTCTCCGTTATCTAAGGGAGCAATCTTGGCTGATGAAGTAGGCCTGGGTAAGACTATTGAGGCGGGTATCATCCTATCACAACATTGGGCTGAACACAAGCGTAAGTTGCTTATCATTTGTCCCGCAAACCTTCGTAAGCAGTGGTCGAGTGAGTTGCAAGAGAAGTTTTCGTTGGAGTCCATCATTTTAGAAAAGTGCAGCTTTGATGCAGTCATTGATACGGGCAATCTCAATCCTTTTACAATCGACAAGATTGTCATCTGTTCATATCAGTTTGCCAAAACCAAAGCTCCTTATATTAAGCATACAGATTGGGATTTAGTTATCATTGACGAGGCACACCGTCTTCGTAATGTATATAAGCCAACCAACAAAATATCAAATATCATCAAGTCGGCTATTGAGTCTCGCAAGAAGATTTTGCTTACAGCCACACCTTTGCAAAACTCTATCCTGGAACTATATGGCCTGGTGTCAATCATTGATGATTATGTCTTTGGAGACCTAAAGAGCTTTAAGACTCAGTTTAGCCGTATGCTTGATGAGGAAGATTATAATGCCCTCCGCGAAAGATTGCAACCTATATGCAAGCGTACACTTCGTCGTCAGGTATTGGAATATATCAAATACACAAAGCGTATTGCTATTCTGCAAGAGTTCTTCCCATCAAAGGATGAGCAAGCTTTGTATGACCTGGTATCAGACTATCTTGCTCGACCAAAATTGTATGCACTTCCTAACAGCCAGCGACAGCTGATGACATTGATTCTCCGTAAACTATTGGCTTCATCAACTTATGCCATTCATGATACTTTCTGCTCGTTGATTGCTCGTTTGGAAGCCAAACTTCAATGTCAGGAGACAACCAATTTGGATGATGTATATCTTGATTTTGATGGGGCCGACGATGATTGGATAGATGAAGAGGAGGTAGAACAGAATGACCAACAGGAACTGTTGCATCCTACAGATATTGAAGGTATCAAGAAAGAAATACAAGAGCTTTGTGCCTTTAGAGATTTAGCTGCCAAGATTAAGAAGAATAGCAAGGCTGAGCAGTTATTTACAGCTCTCAAAAAGGGGTTTGAGCAGTTGGATTCATTAGGAGCACCAAAGAAAGCTCTTATCTTTACTGAGTCTCGTCGAACTCAGGAGTTTCTATATGAACTTTTGGAAAAGCGTGGTTATAAGGGTAAGATTGTGCGTTTTAACGGAACAAATACAGACCACCAATCAACGGAAATATACAGGAATTGGATAGAGAGACATAAGGGAAGTCATAAGATAACAGGCTCACCAACTGCTGATCGACGTGCTGCTATTGTGGATTATTTCCGAGAGGAAGGAACTATCATGATTGCAACTGAAGCTGCTGCGGAGGGAATCAATCTTCAGTTCTGCTCTCTGATTGTAAACTACGATATGCCATGGAATCCACAACGCATTGAGCAGCGAATTGGTCGTTGCCACCGCTATGGTCAGAAGTTCGATGTTGTGGTTATCAACTTCCTAAATAAGGCTAATGCTGCTGATATTCGCATTTATGAGTTGCTGGACCAAAAATTCCAGCTCTTTAGCGGTGTCTTTGGTGCCAGTGATGAGGTTCTTGGTAGTATAGGCAATGGTCTAGATTTTGAGAAACGTATTGCTCAGATATACAACGAGTGTCGTACTACTGCTGAGATTGAGGAGGCATTTGATGCTCTCCAGACTGAATTGCAAGCTGAGATTTCAGATAAGATGCTCAAGGCTCGTAGTACTCTGCTTGAGAACTTTGACGAGTACGTTCAGGAGAAATTGCGCTTCAACCTGGTCCAGAGCTTAAACAACCTCGACCTCTTTGAGAAACGATTGTGGATGCTTGCCATGTATGCCTTGCGCAATGATGCTGAGTTTGATAATGAACGCTATTGTTTTACCATGGATAATGGCTCCAACTTCGATGGCAACTACTTCATGACTTCAGAGCGCGAGACAAGGAGTAGTGTAGTGCTTCCAGACAATGCACAGCCTTTCCGCGTAGGCTGCCCGCTGGCACAAGCCATCATTGGGGATTATATCAATGCAGAGACTCCATGTTCGGAGGTCGTGTTCGACTATTCTGGTAGTGAGGGCAAGACTACATTGCTGGAAGAGCTGGTTGGCAAGAGTGGCTGGATGCGTGTTGAGAAGGTGTCGATTGACTCTTTCGAGCAGGAGGACCACCTACTGCTGTCGTGCTATACAGATGATGGAGAAGAGGTCTTTACGGATGTTGTTGAGCGTATGCTGCTGCAACCAGCTGAGGCTATTGGTAGTGTAAGTACTCCAACATCTATTGCCGATAAACTTGCAAACAGAGTAGAGGGATTGAGGGGTGAGGTTATGTCCCAAAGCGCACTTCGTAACGAGGTGTTCTTTGAGGAGGAGATGGATAAACTGGACACCTGGGCTGGCGATATGAAGGTAGCCCTGGAACGAGAGATTAAAGACCTCGATGCCGAGATTAAGTTGCGCAAGAGTAACGCAAAGAAACTTGCGCACTTGGCGGAGAAGGTTGCCGAGCATCGCATCATCAAGGAGCTGGAGAGCAAGCGTGCCGAGAAACGTCAAAACTTGTACGAAGCACAAGACAAGGTGGATGCCCGCAAGGAAACCCTACTTACCAAGGTAGAGCGTATGCTCGAACAGAAGATTGAGCAAACCGAATTGTTTACAATTAAATGGAGGGTGGTATGATAACGATAGATGAACTTATTGAAGAAGGTAAGAGCTTTGAAATTAAATCAACTGGATTTACTGATGGTTTTGAGGCGGGATGTCATGTAATATATTCTCCTACTAAATATATCTCAAATGGAGACCAATATTACGAGTGGATAGCAAAAACTAAGAGATTCTTACAGATACACTATCCAAATGATATTGCAACAAATGACTTTAGTAGAATATCCGAGCAAGAAGTAAGCGAGAAGAATATTTTTGCGCTTGTTGCAATCTTGGTCTCATTAAAAGAAATGCCTGAACTTTGTGAATATAAAGAAACTGAAGAAATGGGAGGACAAACTATAAATATAAATCAAAATCAACACCAACAACAGAGCCAAACTCAATCTCATAGTTTTGAGTTGTTTATGGATGCCGTCAAAGACCATCTAACCCTTGGTCAGTTTCAAGAATTACAAAAGATAGCAAAAGAAACGCCTAATGTAGAAGAGGCAAAACCTAAAATTATTGACAAGTTGAAGAGTTTTGGAGAGGGTGTTTTATCGGGCATATTAACGAATATAATTACTAACCCGACAATTTGGGGTGGATTATTTTAATTTAGCACACTATGGCACAAGATAGAAAATTACAGAAATTGGAGCTTACCTGGGTGGGTAAGTATGATGAGCAGCAGCCGTTAGAGCCGAGGATTTTGATTGAGAATCCCGAATACTCGTATGGCGAGGTGAAGACGGAAATGTTGCCTAATGGCAAGCCTTGGAAGGGCAATATGCTTATTCATGGAGATAATCTGCTTGCTCTGAAAGCTCTCGAACAAGACTATGCGAGTTGTGTCAAGTGTATCTATATCGACCCTCCGTACAATACGGGTAATGCTTTCGAGTATTATGATGATGGCTTAGAACATTCTATCTGGCTTGGACTAATGTACGAGCGTATAAAGGTGTTGCATACATTATTAGCTGACGATGGAGCTTTCTGCATGCATCTTGATGATTGTGAGGTACACTATGCTAAAGTTATATGTGATGAGATTTTCGGAAGAAGCAACTTTATTGCAACCGTTGCGATTCGCTCTTCCACTCCAAGTGGTGTAAAAACAGCCCACAAAAATAAGAAGTTGATTAAACAGAAGGATCTGATGTTAGTGTACAAAAAGACTGATAAACTGACTATCTATCCTCAGTATGTGCGCAAAACATCATTTGATACTCACTTCAACTATTACGCAGATAAAGAAAATGGAACGGTAAGGCCTCTGATAGAGGTACTTATAGAAAAGGGTATTCTTAAAAAGGGAGACCGTTTGTCAGCTTTAGATATAAACAATCCCAAACATCGTGCATTCTACACACAGCATGCGGATAATATCTGCCAAACACAGTCCTTCAAAAATACGGAAGTTAAGGAAGCGTCAAGAGCTTATGTAGACAGAATATATTTTGTCAATAAGGGAGAGCCTAATGAAACGATGTTCTATAATGGTAGGCAGCTTACTCCATTAAGAAATAGTTTAAATGTTGTATTGTATGGAGATAGTATAGTAGAGGATATAAGTGTTTTATTGTGTGATTTCTGGGAAGATGTGGATTTTCAGAATACCCAGCACGAAGGTGGCGTAGGCTTCCCTAATTCAAAAAAACCAGAGTTCTTAATACATCGAGTTTTATCCTTGTTTACAAAAGAGGGCGATATTGTCCTCGATAGTTTCCTTGGCTCTGGAACAACAGCGGCTGTAGCACAAAAGATGAAGCGAAAGTACCTCGGAGTGGAATTGGGCGAACATGCGTATTCATTGTGTTATCAGAGGCTTGTCAATGTCATAAGTGGTAGCGATATAAGGGGTATTACAAATGCATTACAGTGGAAAGGTGGCGGAGGCTTCCGTTTTTATGAGTTAGCACCGAGCCTTTTGAAGGAGGATAAGTTTGGCAACTTTGTAATCAACAAGGAGTACAATGCTGATATGTTGGCTGCCGCAATGGCAAAGCAGGAGGGCTTTACATACGAGCCATCTGCGGAGCACTATTGGAAGCAGGGATATTCGCACGAGAGCGACTACATCTACACCACCACACAATTTATGACCGTAGAGGGCTTGGCTGCCATAGCCGAGCAGATGAAGGAGGGAGAGTCGTTGTTGGTATGTTGCACCGCCTTCCAAAAGGAGTGCCGCAGTGCCTTCCCGAACATCACTATCAAGAAGATACCACAGATATTGCTCGGTCGTTGCGAGTTCGCTCACGATGATTACTCGCTCAACATTGTAGAGCTTCCCGTTGTAGAGGAGGACGAGTCTATCGAGGAGGTTGCCGCAGCCCCAGCCGAAGAGACCCAACAAGAGTTGTTTTAAGGATTAAAAAAATGCCCAATGAAGAAACTTATATCACTTATAATAGTTTGCTTTGTCTACTCAAGTTTGCATGCACAAGCATTGCGAGTTAGAGTAGATAGTTTATCAGTATCGATTGGTAGGTCTGATGCTAAGATAGAGAATCTTAATATTGATATGGAAGATATAGAGGAGTCTGTTGACGGACTTGCAAAGCAAGTAGAGAATCTTTCATATCTGGTTGAGACTCAAAAAGAAATTATAAGCCAAGAACAGAGTGCTATTGAGAACAGTATGGGAGCTGTCAATATATTTCTGGCTGTATTTACCCTGATTCTAACCATTGGTGGTATATATTTAGGCTGGTTTATAAATAGTAGAGAGAAAAATGTACAATCTCTTCTTAAGCAAGTGGAAACAAAAAAGGAAGAGGTGGAAAAATTGGAAGAAAAAACCTCCAATACAAGAAAAGAGGTTATGGAATTAAGTGATAATATCAACAAAGATATTGAAGGGTTATATGCAAAATTGCGACGAGAGGAAACAATCACACATCTAAAAAGATTGGTATATGAACCCAATGATATTGGCAATATATTACCACTGTTGTTGTCGAGAGAGCTAATAGAATCTGACTTCAAGTATTTATTAACAGCATATAGAAATCTAGAAAATAAAGATGATAATGGCGTAGTGCCTAACGGATTATTTGTCCGACACCTATCTAGTAAGGGCCAGTATTTATTGCTATTCTATCAACATTTTTGCGGACAGGCTCTATGCCATGAACTTGTCGCTGCTGATATAGTTTCCTTTTTCCCTTATTTATTACAATGTGCCTTTAAGAATGATGTTATAAGTTCAACTACATCAATGGTTAATTATTTCAACAGAGGAAATGTTGCTGTTAATAAAGTTGAAACAATATATCTATACTTAAAAGCATTGCACGAATCAAAACACTCTAATCTCGAAGATGCATATTCGATTATCGTATCAAAGTATCGCAACGATGATGAACTTAAAGATATATGGAGACATCTAGAAGAGAATCATGTATATATCAAACTGTTTAATAAATTGATATGTGAGGCATATCAAGAGGATGAAACTTTTGTTGCACGAGTAAAAGCGCAAAAGGAAGAGAGTATCGAAGAGAATAAAACTGGATATGATGAACCAAATAGTAAATAACATTAAACAGCGTTTGTCGCTCCGAGAGCCGTTGGCTGAGGCTCTCGAAGTAGTTGCGAAGTTGACCGACAAACTTGCGTTGAAGAAGCCAGCAGCAGAAGAGGATTACGAAGCCTACCTCAAAGAGCAGTTAAAGGTGGCACAGGAGGTGTATCCTTTCTGTAAGAACTTTGAGCGCGACTTCCCATCATTTGCTTTCTCAATTGCAACGGGTATTGGCAAGACCCGTTTGATGGGTGCATGTATAGCATACCTCTATTTAAAGAAGGGTATTCGTCACTTCTTTATTCTCGCACCTAACCTTACGCTGTATGAGAAGTTGATACGAGACTTTGGAGATACATCATACGAGAAGTATGTTTTCAAGGGGTTGTCTGAGTTTGTACATAACACTCCGCGTGTCATTACGGGCGAGAATTACAACTCGGCACATAGCCTTTTCTCGGCACTCGAGATACAGATTAACATCTTTAACATCGCCAAGTTTAACTCGGAGAATAGAGGTGGAGCACCTCGTATGCGTCGTTTAGCAGAGTGCATCGGACAGTCATACTTCGATTATCTTGCTTCGCTTGATGACCTGGTAATCCTCATGGACGAGGCGCACCGCTACCATGCTGATGCATCGAAGAAAGCTATTAACGAGTTGCGCCCAATCCTAGGACTGGAGATGACTGCTACACCTACTGATGAAAAGGGTAAGTCTTTCAAGAATATCGTATATGAGTATAACCTGGCTCAAGCTCTTGATGATGGCAAGTATGTGAAGATACCGACTGTTGCTCGACGCAAGAACTTCTCAAAGGGTAGCATGTCTGATGAGGAACTCGATGTTCTGAAGATTGAGGATGCTATTAATATCCATGAGCGTACAAAAGTACACTTAGAGCTCTATGCACGCAATACCAATCAGCAATTAGTGAAGCCGTTTATCTTGGTGGTTTGTAGAAATATTGGCCATGCAGAGAGGACAAAAACATTGATTGAGGAGGAGTTATTTGATGGCAGATATGCTGGCAAGGTGCTTCAGATTGATAGCTCGACAAAGAAGGATGAGGAGATTGAGAAGCTCTTTGTTTCTTTGGAAAATACGGATAATCAAATTGAGATAGTAATCCATGTCAATATGCTAAAGGAGGGATGGGATGTGAAGAACCTTTACACCATCGTTCCGCTTCGTGCTGCTGATGCTCCAATCCTGGTAGAGCAGTCTATTGGTCGTGGCCTTCGTTTGCCTTATGGTGGCAAGCGTACTGGCGACCCTGATGTTGATAAGCTAACTGTTATTGCTCACGAAAACTTTGAGGCTGTAATTGCCAAGGCTCAAGACCCAAGTTCTGTGTTGAGTAAGTATTCGTACATTGAGCTGGAAGAGGATGATTATTCTGCAGAGCCTAGCCATGTATCACCAGTCCAGACCATCATCGAGGTACAACAGAAGAAGGCAATTGAAGCAGCTCGCACCGTAATTGAAAAGCAAGAGGCGAAGCAAAAGTATGACGCAATTAGAGCTGTCAGTGATATGATTCCTATAGCCAACACTCAGGTTAAGAACATATCTGAGTTAGCTAAGCCTGAGGTTAAAGCGTTTATTCGCAGCCATGCCATAGCTGCCATCAAAGAGAAAGCGAAGCAGTCAGACCCATTGTTTGCCGAGCAGATTGCAGCCGAGCAGATTGCTCATATCGACGAGGTAGTTGATGAAGCTATTAACACCTTCATTGATGCAACCATTGAGATTCCTCGCATGACAGTGCAGAAAGAGGTATTCAAAGCCGAATATCAGTGGTTTGACCTTGATACGAGAATTGGCTTTGACCTTCCAGCCTTACAAGATGAGTTGATTCGAGTGTCTATCGGAGCTGGAGAGCAAAGTGTTGAGACTATACAGATTCAGTCAGGTCGTAAGTTTGATAAACCGATAAATGTTATCGTGAACGCTCTTATTGACTATGACGATATTGACTATGATGAGAACTCGGAGTTGCTATATCATTTAGCTGGCCAAGCGTTAGAGGCTATTTCTGCGAATCTGGAGGATAAAGATAGCTTGGCAAAAGTTATTCATGACTTCAAGAAAGCCATTGCTAGTTCTATATGCGACCAGATGAAGCGACACTTTGTGATGCAATCGACTGGTTATGTAAAACCGAAGGTATTGCCATTTACGGGTATTGTTCCTCAAAATGTCAAAGAGATTGAGGGTTATGGTCGTACAAATTACCAGACAGTAATAGCTCCATCACACCTTCGCAAGTTTATCTTTACAGGTTATTTGAAATCTTACTATGCTGAATATAAGTTCGATAGTAAGACCGAGCACGACTTCTCATTTGTATTGGAAAACGACAAGAAAGTGTTGAGATGGTTGCGTCCAGCTCGTGAGCAGTTCAGCATCTATTGGTCTAATGGCTCGAAGAGATATGAGCCAGATTTTATCGTGGAGACCGCAGAAGCCATTTACATGGTAGAGACAAAGGCTGCAACTAATGTCTCGACTGACGAGGTACAGCAAAAGAAGGCAGCTGCCGAGGAGTATTGTCGCCATGCTTCGGAGTTTACTGCCGAGAACGGAGGCAAACCTTGGAAGTATATTTTGCTACCGCATGACATTATAGATTGTACTGCGAGCTTTGAGTATTTAATCGCTACTCATAATTAAATAGAGTCAGTCATACAATTAACACAGCTGCTTTATATGCAGAAACCAACCGCATATAATATCAAAGAGAATTGATATCGGAGATTTATTTGAGGGGGGCGTATAGGTACAATTGTTTCAAATTCGCATACAATATATAACTTTGTTGACAAAGTGCTCATGAAGGCACTAAGTTGGCACCCAGTCGATGTGGTTAATAATTATCAGAAAAGAGACATCTATAATATCAGCAAACTCGCAAGATTGACTTGCGAGTTCGTTTGTTTTAGACTATCAAGCTTTTCTTCATAGTTGCAATATATATTTTTATTCAACCTATCATAAAATAAAGAAAAGTACTATATTTGCATATTATATGATATGTTACAGTTATGACGAAGAGTACGATGGGGACAAAATTACCCCGAAAATTGGAGCAGAAAATGCAGGTTGTTGGCGAGCAGATAAAGCTTGCCCGTTTGCGTCGTAATTTGAGCGTCGCACAAGTGGCTGAGCGTGCTACTTGTTCACCTCTTACGGTTTCACGCATAGAGAAAGGTGCGCCCACAGTGGCAATAGGAATCTATCTTCGTGTGTTATATGCCTTGCAACTTGATGATGATATTCTCTCATTAGCAAAGGATGATGAACTCGGCAGAGCATTGCAGGATATGAATTTGCCACAGCGTGAAAGGGCATCTAAAAAGGAGTAATGTGCTATGAAGAAATTGTATGTATATGCCGATTTTGATTGGCTCAAAGAGGTGGAGTTAGTTGGAGAGCTTGGCTACGAATCACTTCGTGGATCGGATAGTTATAGTTTCAAGTTTGCCGATAGTTGGATAAAAAAGTACAATGCTATCACCCTTAGCGAAGACCTTAACAACTATCCAGGGATACAATACACTCAGCCGAATAAAGATATTTTTGGTTGCTTTGCTGATGCATTGCCCGATAGATGGGGACGAACTCTTCTCCTCCGTCGTGAGCAGATAATGGCTCAAGAGGAGAATCGACCTGTTCGCAGGCTTTCATCGTTTAACTTTTTGACAGGTATTGATGACCTTTCCCGTATGGGTGGATTCCGTTTCAAAGAAACGCTTGATGGCGAGTTCATAAACACAGACAACACTTTGCGTATTCCGCCATTGACCGACTTGCGCGAACTCATTGCCGCAAGTAAGGAAATTGAGAAAAGCGAGGAGGCCAATGCACTTCCAGAAAAACGATGGATAGCACAACTTGTGCAGCCTGGATCATCGCTCGGTGGTGCTCGCCCCAAAGCAAATGTTATAGACGCGGATCGTAGTATATATGTTGCAAAATTCCCATCATTGAAGGATGATTACGATGCAGGATTATGGGAACATTTCTGCCATCTATTAGCCAGAAATGCGGGCATAAACGCTGCTGAAACAAAGGTGCTTGCTATTAACGACAAGCATCATACACTCCTTTCTCGTCGCTTTGACAGAACGGATGGCGGAAAGCGAATACATTTCGCATCTTCAATGACACTACTCGGGCTAAATGACGGCGATAACGCAACAACAGGACACGGATATATTGACATTGTTGATTTTATCATTAGCGGTTGTACCGATGTTGATGCGAACTTGCGAGAGTTGTTCCGTAGAGTTGCTTTCAATATATGCGTTGGCAACAGCGACGACCATTTCCGTAACCACGGATTTCTGCTAACTGCAAAAGGGTGGACACTATCGCCTGCATACGATATGAATCCAACGCTGAACGAGCACCAAAGTCTGCTTATTAACAGCAAGACTAATAAAGCTGATTTGTCCATTCTACTCGCTTCTTGCGAGGAGTATATGCTCACACCTGAGGTTGCCAAGGATATAATCATAGAGGTCGTAACGGCTGTCAAGGATTGGAGAGTATTAGCAAATAGATTAGGTATTGCTAAACGAGAAATAAGTTTGTTTGAGGGAGTACTTGATAGAGGAATAATAAATAAAAGGAAAGTAGAAAACTCACATATTCAAAAAGAACACTAAAATAATTATGGACACAACATCTACAAAAGCAATAATAGATATCAAGACTGAACCATTCCGTCATTATAAACATATATTTATGCTAAATGGGTTAAATCTGACATATACACACCCTCTATATAAATATATGCCATATAACAGATTTGTTAGCAGTGTAAAAAAAAGTGAGATAGTTTTTGTATCTCCTATAACATGGTTAGATCCTTTTGAGAGAAGATTTTGGAAAACAAATTATTCGCGTTATGGATTTATTCAACCCGAAATTGCGTGTATGTGTTTAACAACTAAAGCTGCAACAAATGAAGAGGCTGCATGGAAAATGTATGCAGATGGTAAAGATAAGTTATTGCGTGTTGCTATTATTAAAGAAACACTCTTTGATATACTGGAGAATTACGCCGAAAATAATAATTGTAATATATATGTTGGTGAAGCAATATACAATTACAGCCATAATGAAATAATGCATTTACACGATGATAATAATGAGTTTTTCCCCTCTGAACCTAATAGTTTCAATATTGACCATTATTTATCGTTAATGTGCTTAAAACGAAAATCATTTGCATTTGAGAATGAGATTCGGATATTCATAGTAAAAGATCAAATTGAATGGAATGACAATATAGTAAAAGTACAGACACCCATAGATGACAAACTCATAAAAGCAATAAAGATTGGTCCATTAGCTCCATATTCACACAATGATCCACGAAAAGTAGTATACAACAAAATCCAAAAAGAAGAAGAGAATGTTTATAAAAAGGAACTAAATACGCTATTCCCAGATAGTAATATCAAGATACTGCAATCTCAACTATATACTGATAAAATGCCATTAGCACAGATATAAGTATATAATCAATACAACTCAGAGTAATATAAATAATTATTCGATAAAATCAAATAGAAAAAAAATAAAAAGGGATTCCGAACTGAGGTGGAGCAAAATTTTAGTGTAGCCATTTCTGTTTCAAATAAATTCACTACTTTGGCTTCTCCGAAGGTAGGCGGCGCCTCGGAATAAAAAATAAACTCATTTATTTTATTATTCTCTCGGCTTGCACTACCTTTGCATCAAAGTAGGAACTCGACTCTGCAAGACACTGCAAAATGGTGCAGAATTTAGGTGGAGCAATAGCGGGAGATTATGTTTGGAGTATTTCTTTAACGCGAAGATATAGAGCCATTTAGAGATGAAACTCATTTTCTGGTGGCACCACACAAAAAAGCCTTGCAGAAATGCAGGGCTTTTTTGGTTTCAGAAACTTCCTTTGGAGACTGCCCATTCCGAGCAGAAAAAGACACTCTTTCTGGCGCGGAAACCAACATTTCCCCATTCCGAGCACAAAAAGACACCCTTTCCTGCGCGGAAACCACTTTCGACCCATTCCGAGCAGAAAAAGACACTCTTTCTGGCGCGGAAACCAACTTTCCTCCATTCCGAGCACAAAAAGACACCCATTCTGGCGCAGAAACCACTTTCGACACATTCCGAGCTCAAAAAACCACCTCCCACCATATAAAAAAGGGCAGCCAAAGGCCGCCCCAATATCATTTAATCTCAAACGAGGTTAAATTGTCAGTTTCTCGCCTTCTGATTTGGCAATTACAACTGCGCCGCACATGTCGCCGTATGAGTTGGTTGCGGTACGAGGCATGTCGCAAAGCTGCTCAACTGCAAGTACAAGACCTATACCCTCAAGAGGAAGGCCGGCTACGGTAATTGCTACTGAAAGCATTACAAGACCCGCCATTGGGATACTTGCGGCTCCAATGGCTGAGAACAATACGGTTACAAGGATAATGATCTGCTCCATGATTGAAAGATCAATGCCGTAAACCTGTGCAATGAAGATTACTGCAACTCCCTCATACAAGGCTGTACCGTTCATATTTATGGTTGCACCCAAAGGAAGGGTAAATGAGGCAATCTTGTTTGAGATACCGCATTTTTCCTGAGAATCCCTCAATGAAATTGGCAATGCTGCTCCCGACGAACATGTAGAGAATGCTGTAAGGATAGCAGTTGACATCTTCTTCATATGTCTCCATGGATTCTCTTTACCCAAGAAGTATACAGCAGAAGGAAGTACCACAAAGAACTGTATCATACATCCTACCCATACAATCAAAAGAAACATTCCAAGACTCTGGGCCACCTCTGCAAGTTTGGCCATATCTCCAGCCTGCTGCGAGATCATCTTTGCCACAATTGAGAATACGCCATAAGGAGCAAGTTTGATTACAGCAAGGGTAATTTTCATAATCACCTCAAATACAGAATCAAAGAATGTTACAATTGTAGTTCTTGCCTTCTCTCCTACCTGGGTTACAAAATAGCCGAACAGAATTGCAAAAAAGATTACAGACAACAGGTCACCTTTGGTTAGGGACTCAAAAATGTTGCTTGGGATAATGTTGATAATCTGCTGTCCAAGGGAAACTTTCTCTGCACTTGCAACCTGTGCTGCAGCAGATGCCTGAGACACAAGTGACGATCCCACTCCCGGCTGCAATACGTTTACAAGTACAAGACCTATGATTGTTGCAATTACAGTTGTAGAGACATAAAAGCCGAATGTCTTTCCTGCAATTCTTCCAAGACCTCCCTGGTTACCCAAACTTGCCACACCTACAACCATAGATGAGAATACAATTGGGATAACAATCATTTTAAGGAAGCGGAGGAACATCTCTCCTGCCCAGCTTACATATTTTACATACTCATGAAAGAATACACCAAATACAACACCCAATACAAGGGCAATTAGAATCTGTACAGGTAAAGCTATTTTAATTTTCTTCATAAGGATCTGTCTTATTTTGTGTGATACAACTCTCTGATACATCCGTCGGCCAGAGCCTCCAACGATGAAATTCCCATTTCAGGGTCAAGGCCAGTATTTGCATAGCAGATTGGAATCTCTGTACATGCACCCACTACCGGCAGTTTCTCAATCTCCCAAAGTTTCTCAACTATAGCCCTGAATTTTTCACCAGCCTCCTTATGTTTGCCAGCCTTTACAATGTTAGTAGCCTCATGTATCTCAACCTGAAGTTCCTCTGATGGAATACGGAAATTATATCCGCAATCAGCAGCATGCTTCTGATAAAGGCCAGTTCTCATAGTACCTAATGTAGCTGTAAGCCAAGCTCCTTTTGGCGACACCTCTGCACATTTGCGAATTGTCTCATCTACAATATGTATTAGCGGTTTTTCAAGTTCATCCCTAAACCCGTCCACAAAATAATGGGCGGTATTGCAAGTTACACAAAGATAATCTGCACCCCAGCCAATAAGTGTATTCAATCCATCCTTGATATACTCTGTAGGATCTGGTCCTTTTCCCAGCAAAAATGATGTTCTGTCGGGAATAGCAGTATGCGAATATAGAATTGTTCTTGGATGCTCCTGATCCTTGGATGCCGGGGTCCTCTCAGCCAAGACTCTCATAAAGTCCGCTGCTGCTGCAGGTCCCATGCCACCCAAAACTCCTAATGTTTTCTCTGGTCTCATAGTTTTTTTTATTACTTATACGCAAATGTACTAAAAAAACCTCATTTTCAACCCCAATCTCACCTTCAGAGCATCATCTCCCTTAAGGTACACCTGAGTCTTGCGCCCAAACTTGCATGAAGCCATGGCATACCCTCCAAAACCCTCTCCATATTGGAGTGTAGAAACAAAAGATGAGGGCAAGTCATATTCATACATATAAAGTCTGCACTCCCACTCATTGCAATTATAGTATCCTCCATGCAATACACATTTTATGCTTCCCGACAGGGTTTCAAACACCATATCCACCCCCACCGCACACCCCCACTTCTCAAAGGCAAGATCAACAACTTCTCCACGCACCTTCACCTGCAGAAAATGTGCTATATTGTTTCCAACTACCCCTTTTATACCACTTTTTAATACGCCATTTGACGAGTCTACGTTCCCATACATCTTCACATTCCAGGAGAGAACCGGATTGCCCCCCTCAGCCCTAGTCCATAATTTCACAGAATGTGAAGCCTTATCTGCATTATACCTTTTCCACGGATAATAAACAAAATCCCCTCCGGCAGAAAACTTTACTCCAAATAAGTTCCTTTGCGCTACAAACTGAACACCATTCTGATTAGAACAACTTGAAATACTACTATACGCGCCGCTGTATGGAGCAATATACTTGTATGAATAACTGCGTATACTGGCAGAAAAATCCCACTTCCCCAACCTTGTTGCAACACCCCCTATAAAGGCCAGATTGCCCCCATAGTCACATGCCAGTTCTCCAAACAGCCTCGTATGCCTTATAAGCATATTGATATCTCCCGACAGATTTCCCCATTGCCCGTCATACATCTGATATTTATTGTACGGCTGCACTCTGCGCCCATTATGATGGTCGTACCCATACCCAACCCAATTCACCCCAAACTTAAATTTATGGTTCCAAAGCTGTAATGACGCTCCATATATTATCTCCCCAAGTGTCTTCCTTGTTTCCAATAAACTTTCCGTATTATGCACACCATCTGTTGGCAAAGAAGTATATTTACCATCCTTTATCCTCGCATCTACATTCTTGAGTGAAACAAATGCTGTAATTCCAATCCCTCTTCCCGGAGAGCAGTTTTTTATAACAGTTGCCGCACCTCCCCTCAAAAAATCGTTTTCATCCGACGAGGTGTATGCATTTATCTGAGGCCCTTTCTTGTATAACCCCTGAACAGATGTACTGCCACCAAAATTAAATCCGCTCCACATCACAAGCCCCTGCCCCAGCCTCACAGAGTAGTCTCCCAATACTATATTTGACAACTCCACTCCCCTGGAGATTGCAATATCTTTTGCCATCATGTATCCCGACATAAAATCCACAGGAATCCCCTCCTTTGGAAAAAACCTCTCCCCAGCATCTTTCTCCAAGGTAAACCCTCCAAGTATGGAATTCTGGAAGTCCCATTTATATTTGATTTGTGCATAGCTGTCGGGACCAATATAATCCTCATCCCCTTTTTTCCACCACCATTTCATCAAAAGATCTGCAGTAGATTTCTCAATGAATGTAAGGGTATCTGTACCCCTCCTCCCTGCAAAATACGACTCCGACAAAAGAGATTCTGTTCCAAACTTTATAAGAGGTAAAACGGCTGATACAACCGACTCATCAAAGCCATTTAGACGCTGCAACTCAGCAGCTGAAAGAATATGACCACTGGAATTTCTATATTCCAAAAGACTTGCTATCTGAAAATCTGTAAGCAGATGCAACTGTTCAAGTTCATCTCTCCCCACTCTGTTTATATCCAGCGGATTTTTCAACAGATACATAAAGTGAGCCTCCAGCTCCTCCATATCTGCCCCTTCATTCTGCTCCGCCAACATTTCCAAAAACTCCTGAATACCCCGTAGATCCTTGGCACCACTCCCGATACCCACCTGATTCCCTACCTGCGCTACAGCATTCAATCCCCACAGTACAAACCCAATCAAACACAATATGCCCTTCATGTCTCATCCACTATCACCACAAAGCTATAAAAAATCCCCCTCCACCAGAAATATTTTTCACACAAAATACTAATAATCAGATTCCGAGCAGAAAACCACCCCATTTCCAGCGCAGAATATCACCTAACCACATTCCGAGCAGAAAGCCACCCCATTTTCTGCCCAGAACATCCAAAAACCACATCCCGAGAAGAAAACCACCCCATTTTCTGCCCAGAATGCAAAAAAAATGGAGACCTCAACAAGTCTCCATACCAAAATCACAAATGCAGTAAAAACTACACCTTGAACTTGTACTCTTTAATTTGTGCGAGTTCCTCATTTGCCTTTGCAATTTTACTTGCAAGATCTGCCTTGAACTTCTCAAATTTTGCAAACAACTCAGCATCTGCAACCGCCAGTATCTGCACTGCAAGGATAGCTGCATTTTTTGCACCATCCAACGCCATAGTTGCTACAGGAATACCCGATGGCATCTGAAGAATGGAAAGGATTGAATCCCAACCATCAATAGAGTTTGAAGACTTGATTGGAACTCCAATTACAGGAAGCGGAGTTGATGCTGCAATTACACCTGGAAGATGCGCTGCTCCACCTGCTCCTGCAATAATAACCCTAACTCCTCTTTTATGTGCATTCTGTGCAAATTCGTGAACCATATCGGGAACACGGTGAGCAGACAATGCATTGATTTCAAATGGAATTTCCATCTCTTCCAAAAATTTGGCAGCCTGATCCATTACCTTCATATCCGAAGTGCTGCCCATTATAATACTTACTTTAGGCTCCATATGTTTATTATTTCAATGAGTCAAAAGTAGTAATTATTTATTAGATTTATATAAAGAGAATGGCTATATTTGTAGTATGAACGCTAATTCCAACAGACAAAAGCAACAAGTCATTATCTCTTTGACTTCTTTTCCAGCTGCCATACCATATGCAGCCAGAGCAATAAAATCTCTTCTTGCAGGTTCAGTACTGCCAGATAAAGTAGTGCTTTATCTTACATTTGCACAGTTTGAGAACAACACTATTCCGGAAGAACTGCTTAAAATGGCAAATGATAACCCATTATTTGAAATAAGGGATTACCCAAGAGATATCCGTTCATACAGGAAACTTATACCTGCTCTGTCAGATTTTCCCAATGCCATTATAGTAACCGTTGATGATGATGTACACTATCATCCCAACATGTTACGGGACCTTTTGGAATTGCACAAACAAATACCACACGCTGTATTGGCCCACAGAGCCAAATACATAAAGCCAGACAAGACTTACTCCAAATGGAGAAAGTACAGATGGTACCATTTCTTAACAAAAAAGATACATACAAGCTTCAGAAATATACAGACTGGTGTAGGTGGCGTTCTCTATCCCCCAGGCTCACTAAAACAGGATATGCTTGATGTGGAACTGTTTACCAAAATAGCTCCTACAACCGACGATTTATGGTTTTGGGCTGCTGCAGTTGCCAACGATTTTCCTGTTATCCCGGTTCCTTTTGGACACAACAAACCCAAAGGATTGGAAAAGCCGCGTGAGCTATCATTGAAGACCATAAACTTCAAGTCTGGAGCAGATAGAAATGACACAGCATTCAAAGCCATTCTTGAACATTATCCTGCACTTAAACAAAAAGTCCAGAATGAAAAATAACACAAATACAATGGAGGTTGATTTTGTATATCTATGGGTTGATGGCAATGATCCTGCATGGCAGGCCAAACGCAATGCCCTCATAGGAAAAACTGTAGAAAAATCTGCTGTAAACTGCGAGGGACGATATGCCAATAACGACGAGCTCAAATACAGTTTGCGCGCCTTGGAACTGTATGCCCCATGGATACGTAAAATATACATAGTTACAGATAATCAGACTCCATCATGGTTGGATACCTCCAATCCAAAAATCAGGATTGTAGACCATACAGAAATTTTACCGCCACAGAGTTTGCCATGTTTCAACTCCTGTGTAATTGAGCATTTCCTCTGCCAGATACCTGGGCTTTCAGAACATTTCCTATATGGCAACGATGATATGTTCATCAACAGACCAGTCACTCCAAATGATTTCTTTGGTCCCGACGGCCTTCCAATTGTACGTCTTAACCGCAGACCATTGAGGAAGCTGACACTGTTCATAAAAGAAAAGATAATGAAGAAACCTCTCAGCAACTATGTACAGACAATAAAACTTGCTGCAGAATTGGTTGAGAAGAAATATGGAATCTACTTTGGAGGTAAGACTCACCACAATATTGACTCGTACTTAAAGAGCAGTTTCCAGCATGTAAGAGAGGTATTCAAAGATGAGATTGAGGCTACATTATCCAATCACGTACGCAAATCAACAGATGTACAACGTAATATCTATTCATATGTACCATTGGCAGAAAAACAGGCACATCTGAATTATGTTACACAAAAAACTTCCTTAAGGTTGCATATCCAGAATGAGAGCCATTACGCAAAATTGGAAAAATACAATCCTTTGCTATTCTGCATGAATGACTCTGAATATGCTAAAGACAGCGATAGAAAAAGAGCTGCCGAATATTTGGAACAGCGTTTCCCCAATAAATCAGAATTTGAAAAATAAATATCATTATAAAAATGTCCCGACTTTCAAGCAAGCCGGGACATTTTTTATTCAGGTTTTACATCATTAAGATCATATCTGTTAAAGTATTCATCCTCTACACTCCTTTTGGTTCCACTGGCTCTCCCCCTATTCTGTTTCTCAAGAAACTCCTCATACGATCTTACAGCATAGTGATTTATACGTATAACATCCTGTTGTGGTTCACGCTCTCTAAAGTTCTTCTTTATCAAATCTCCATGCGAATCAACTGCATATCCCCAAATACGGGCAGCCTCATGACACCCTATAAGATTGAATACTTTTCTTGTATCCACAATACTCTTCACGTGCCTATTCAAATGATGACCAGGCAATGAATGACACTTGAATCTCTCCATCATTGTACCAGGGACCTTTTTCTTTGCACCACCACTACCGTAAATAAGCCAGTTTATCTCTACTGCAGGATACCCCTCAAATTTTTTAAGAAATTCAGGTATGGAGTTGTCCTTTACCGGAACAATGAATTCATCCAAATCTATAAATGCAATCCAGCGGCATTCAAGGCGGAACCTGTCAAGACAATCATCATATGCAGCCAACTGCATTCTGTAACCTGGGAAATATGTATATTCTACAAGACCAGATTCTATATACGGTTTAAGTACCTCCTTAGTATTGTCGGTACTCTCATTATCGTATATGTAGAATTTATCTACCCCTTGTCCCTGATGCCATTCTATCCACTCTTTAAAGTATTGACCTTCATTCTTGGCTATGGCACACACCGCCAGATAATGTTTAGGCTCTGTGTTATCACGTTTAAGGCTACGCTTAAGTTTTAAAGCATTCCAAAGGCCATAACGTAAGATTCCACGCCATCTGTTCCTTGACATTTTGTGCGGAATTACACCTGCTATGATTTCTGCCAATACCTTGTTCATAGTTCAAAACTCGATTTTTCAGGCAATATTGAATCAAATGCATTCTTGATATTCTCCATCACCTGCTCATAATTCCGGATATTCACATTATCGTTAAGGCATATCAATTTATATGACTGATTATAGATTGCCTTAACAGCCTTTTTGGGCTTAACCATAAGAGGGAACATCTTTGTATCGCTGTATGTATTGTATGGCTCAAAGTTTCCTTTACATATCTGCCATGTACGGAACAGCTCCGGAGTATAATCATTCAATGCCCTGAATCTGTTTACAGAAGTCTCTGTAAGTTCTTTTTCTGCAACAGCCCATACCTCCTCAAACGTACTCTTCAAATATGGTTGTGCATTATGTGGGGTACGAAGAGTTATAAATTTATTGTACGGCTTTAGCAAATAGTTCAAGCGTGCCCTTGAGCCATAACTCTTGTGAAACCACTTGTCATGATACCGGGCCATAACCTCTTTCTTATTGAAATAGCGGTTAATTATCTTTAGGTTATTCTTAATTCTCACATACCACTGCGACCACGACGGATTGTATTGGAAAACAGCAATATCACACGGTAAGCCATTCTTAAAGAAACGCTCTTTTTCAATATTGTTTATGATATAGAAATCATCATTGAAATACACAAAATGATCCGCCAACCCTGGAATCTTGTGCATATAACGCTCAATTACCACAGAGTTGTATGTAGGGAGGAACTGCTCTGGAATATAATCCTTATGGTTAACCAAATTGATTTTAGGATTGTTCTCATCCAACCATTCAGGTTTTTGTCCACTGGTAACAAAGTGTATTTTTCTAACCCAAGGGGCAAATTTCTCTATTCCCCTAAACCAATACTTAAGGAATCCGTAATCACGGAAACGGGCTTTGGAAACACCGTTTTTGGTGTTTTCACTCTTCCCTGAGTATTTGGCAAACTCCTCTTGCCATTTTGGGTCGTCCATATCAACCCACGTAACTACAAAATCTATTTCCATAGGTTATAATTTACAGCTTGGTTGCATACTTGAAACGATTATGCGTCCACAAATACAACTCCGGACACTTAGTTATCATTTCCTCCAATAATTTGAAATACTTGTCAGTAATTTCAAAATCAGGTACCAATTTGGTATTCTCTTCTATCCTTACAAACTCAGCCTCATAATACCCCCTCTTTACTCTCCTGACATTGAGGAACCAGGCTTCATATCCACAATGTTTGATAACCTTCTCCGAGCCGGTAACAACAGGTGTATTATGGTTAAGGAAAGGGATAAAATATGTTGCATCTTTTCTCCTTGGTGAATGGTCCGATATGAACCCTACAATTCCTGTCTGTCGGGATAAAGCCATTCCTGTAATATAACGTGCGGTCTTACGCATCTCCACACTTATTCCTCCCATCCTTTCCCTATTGCGCAACATCAGCTTATCCATATTTTGATTGGCTAAAGTGTGGTAAATCTGTACAACCTTTATCTCCTTATCCAGCCACAATGGTATGGATGAGACCCACTCCCAGTTTCCATAATGTCCCATATAGAGTGCTATACTCTTTCCACCCCTCATAACATCTGTCACCTGCTGTACATTTACAAACTTCATTCTCTTGCTTATCTCCTCCTCAGAGATGGTTGTCATCTTGGCCGTCTCAAGCACCTGATCTGCAAAAAAATGATAGAATGCCTTTTCTATCTTAATGATTTCCTGTTCACTTTTATCGGGAAAAGACTCAACCAGATTTTTACGCACTACACCTCTTCTGTATCTGACAATATAGTACAACGGATAATAGAGGCAGTCCGATAAAAAATAGAGCACCCTAAAAGGAATATATGACAAGAGTTTCAGAACAAAAAAGAGTATGCTGTACATCTTAATACTTATCAAAACATAACGCAAATTTAATCTAAAATTCCGATATTTCATATAAAATGCTACTTTTGCAGTTTATAATTCCTTTAAGAGAAAAACTGCAATATGGACACCATTGTTCTTCACGACAAAAGATTTAGAATCTGCACAACAGCCGCACAAATAGATGAGGCAGTTGCCAATGTTGCCAATAAAATAAACAACGACCTAAAGGATGTTGATACCCCTATTTTCCTAAGCATCCTTAACGGTTCATTTATGTTTACTGCAGACCTTATGAGAAAGATTGAGGTTAAAAGTGACGTTGTTTTTGTAAAGTTGGCTTCATACGAAGGCACTGAGTCTTCTGGCAATGTAAAACAGATTTTAGGACTTTCAAAAAGCATAGAAGGAAAAACTGTTGTGGTTGTTGAAGACATAGTTGAAACAGGCAACACCATTGAGGAGATTCACAAGATTCTTACAGATGCAGGTGCAGCACAAATTAAAATCTGCACACTTCTCTACAAACCGGAAGCTTACAAGAAAAATATTGTAATTGATTACCCTGCCCTTATAATCCCCAATGATTTCATTGTGGGTTACGGATTGGATTACAACCAATTGGGAAGACAATACAAAGACATTTACGTATTGGATGAGAGCGGAGAGTAATCTCAAACATATAGAATAACAAAATAACAAAACCTTAAATACTAATATGAAATATTATCTTCTGTTTGGCCCTCCAGGTGCAGGAAAGGGCACACAGGCCAAGTTAATGGTTGAAAAATACAATTTTCACCATGTTTCCACAGGAGACCTCCTAAGGAAGGAGATTGCAGCAGAAACTGAGCTTGGCAAAATTGCAAAGCAACTTATAGACAATGGAAACTTTGTAGATGACTCCATTGTTGTAAAGATGATACAGGGAGAGATTGACAACAACCCTAATGTTTCGGGATTTATTTTTGACGGTTTCCCAAGAACAACAGCGCAAGCTGAAATTCTTGACCAGATGCTAAGCCAGAAAAATGAGTCTGTAAACAAGGTTATCTCTATCATTATCAGTGACGAAATGGTATTTGAAAGAATTCTTCACAGAGCAAAGATAGAGGACAGGAAAGATGATGCCGATCCTGCCATTATCCAAAACAGAATCAACTTGTATCACAGCAAGACTATGCCTCTTATAGAGTACTATTCTGCACAAGGCAAATACCACGAGATTTGTGGAAATGGAACAATTGAGGAGATTTTCCACAAAATTGAGGAGATCCTGTAGCATACTACCTATAGAGAACACTATTGAACATAAAATACCCGTAACAATAATATGGCAAATTCAAACTTCGTAGACTACGTAAAAATGTTCCTTGCTTCAGGTAATGGCGGCAATGGATCCATGCATCTTCACAGGGAAAAATATGTACCTAAAGGTGGTCCCGACGGAGGTGACGGTGGCCGCGGAGGCCATATTATCCTAAGGGGAAACCCTCAGTTCTGGACACTGATACACTTGAAGTACAAGAAGCACATCAGAGCAGAAGAGGGAGAATCCGGCAGCGGCAGCCTACGCCATGGACGCAACGGCAAAGATATCTACCTTGATGTTCCTCTTGGCACCGTAGCAAAGGACGCTGAAACCGGTGAAGTGTTGTTTGAGATAACTGAGCCAGGCGAGGAGCAGATTATTGTAAAAGGAGGCCGAGGAGGTCTTGGAAATGCAAATTTCAAGACTTCAACCAACCAAACGCCACGCTATGCACAACCAGGCGAACTTGGTGTAGAGGGATGGTTTATCCTTGAATTGAAAATACTTGCAGATGTAGGACTTGTAGGATTTCCAAATGCCGGAAAATCAACACTGCTATCTACTGTATCCGCTGCCCGTCCTAAAATTGCAGACTACGCATTTACCACACTTGAACCAAGTGTAGGAATAGTAAATTACTATGATGACAAATCATTTGTAATGGCAGATATTCCAGGTATCATTGAGGGTGCAAGTGAAGGAAGAGGTCTTGGACACAGATTCCTCAGACACATAGAAAGAAACTCTGTACTACTGTTCCTTGTCCCTGCAGATAGTAAGGATATATTGGCAGAGTACAAAATCCTTCTAAAAGAGCTTAAGGAGTTCAATCCAGATTTGTTGGACAAACAGAGGATTCTGGCAATTTCAAAATCTGATATGCTTGACGATGAGCTCAAGAGAGAAATCAGACCACACTTGCCACGTAAAATCCCTACAATATTTATTTCATCAGTTGCAAACGAAGGGATTAAAGAACTTAAAGACCTTATTTGGAAAACACTAAATGCTGAAATTTAGCGTATGCTTGATTGGCTGATACAACTGGATAAAGAAATACTTCTTGCAGTAAACGGATTCAATTCCCCACTGGCAGACAATATTATGCTTTTTGTCTCCTCCAAATGGAGCGGCATTCCAATCTATGCGGCTGTACTGTATATGATTTTCCGCAAAAGGGATGTTAAGACAGCTGTCATAATGACTGTTGCCCTAGTAGTTACATTTGGCCTTACAGACTGGCTTTCAGTACATCTTTTCAAAAACACCTTTGAAAGATTCAGACCAGGCTGGGACCCTACCATTAAAGAGTACGTACGACTTTTGGAGGGAAGAGGAGGAAGATATGGCTTTGTATCAAGCCACGCATCCAATTTTTTTGGCTTTGCTATCGTATCCGCCGCATTCCTCAGAAAAAAATGGTATACCTGGTTCATCTTCATATGGTCGGTTGCAGTCTGCTATAGCAGAGTATATTTAGCAAAACACTTCCCTGGAGATGTAATCTGCGGTGCTCTGTTTGGAATGCTCATAGGCTTCCTTGTAATTATGGCATACAAAGCTTTGGCAAAGAAATACAATCTCTCATAAGATGCTGTATATCAATCACCCCTGTACTAACCCATACTGGAATCTGGCAGCAGAAGAATATCTGCTCAAGGAGTTCTCTCAACCTATTTTCAGGTTATGGAGGAATGAAAGTTCAATAATTGTAGGGCGCTACCAGAACACATTGGCGGAAATAGATGTCAATTATGTAGCAGAAAACAGCATTAAAGTTGTAAGGAGACTCACTGGTGGTGGAGCTGTTTTCCACGATTTGGGAAACCTCAACTTCACCTTTATTGAAGAGAGAATTCCTGGCGAAGATGCTTCCGCTATGTTCCGCCGTTTTACCGCTCCTATTATAGATGCACTAAACAACATAGGTGTAAAAGCATACCTGGAGGGGAGAAATGACCTCCTTATAGATGGAAGAAAATTCTCAGGCAACGCTGTATGTATCCATAACAACCGTATTCTGCAACATGGAACCCTGCTGTTCAATGCCTCAATGGGCAATCTTGCAGCAGCTCTAAAATCCCGCCCAGAAAAATTCATAGGGAAAGCAGTACAATCTAACCGCAGCAGAGTAACCAACATTATGGAACACCTTTCCTCTGATCTTCCCGACGGAATTGCTCCTATCTCAAATATTGAAACATTCTGGGAATATCTGGAAAGATTCATCTGCAACAAATACCCCGGCATAACACCATATACCCTTACAGACAAGGATATAAAAGCCATTGATACATTATACAAAGAAAAATACTCAATGCACGAATGGAACTTTGGCTCCTCGCCGGCTTACACATTCAGCAAAACAGCCAAATTCAGCGGTGGCATAGTAGAACTCTTTATGAGTGTATCCAAGGGGATAATTACAGACCTGAAAATTATGGGAGACTACTTCTTCAGCCTCCCGACAGAAGAGTTCTGCCAGAAAGTACTAGGAACCCCTCACACGATAGAAGCTATTGGAGAAAAACTGGCTTCTATAGAGATAAATTCCTACTTTCACAATATAACATCAGAAGAACTTGCATCACTGTTCTGGATATAAAAAAGGCAGCTTACCGCTGCCTTTTCTATTGAACATTATATTTAGGTTATTTGCCTATCTTCTTCTCTTTTATTTTAACAATCTGTTCTTTTAGAACATCTACACAGTCAACAACTGCATCTTCAAATGTTGAGGCATTCTTCTCTATGAACAGATCCTTGCCAGGCATATTCACCCTAATTTTTACACATTTGTTTGCTGTGTCTGGCAAAAGGGTGAGAGTAACTTCAGCATTGATAATCTCCTCATAGAATTTGTCCAACTTCCCTACTTTCTTGTCAATGAATTCCAACAATTTAACGTCTGCGTCAAATTTCACCGATTGAACTCTGATATCCATACTAACCTCCTTTTTTTGCTCGTGGATGAGCGGTTAAATATATAGTTTTCAGCTGCTCAAAAGAGTTGTGGGTATAAACCTGCGTTGCCGCCAGCGAGGAGTGCCCAAGCACCTCCTTAATACTGTTCAAATCTGCTCCTCCATTCAACAGATGTGTTGCAAATGAATGTCTGAGCACATGCGGCGAGATCTTCCCCTCAAAACCCTTTAAGCCTGCCAATTCTTTTTTTACTACATTATTAACAAAATTAAGGTACAATTGTGTTCCTTTATCTGTTAAAAAAAATGCATCTGTACTGTCAGCGGCAAACTCCTCTCTCCTTTTCTGTAAATATAACAAAATTTTTTCATATAACGTGCCAATCATAGGAATTTCTCTCTCTTTATCCCCTTTTCCTACAATTTTGAACACTTTTCTACTCATATCAACCATCTGGAGGGTCAAATTCACCACCTCCTGACGCCTCATACCTGTTGCATATATAAGCATTACAATAAGGCGGTCTCTCATATGGGCATACTCAACAGGAAACTCTGCAGAACAATACTCGCCCAAAGTCTCCTTCCCATAAAAATGTGGCAGACGCTTCTTCTCCTTGGGACGGGCAAGTGAATCTGCCGGATTTGTATCCAACAACCCTTTGGAAAGAAGATATCTGCAGAACCCCTTAAGGGCACTTAGCTGCAGGTTTACACTCCTTGCAGAGAGCCCCGATTCTATTTCCTCCGCTACAAAGTTCCTCAGTTGCAACACTTTCATCTGCTCCAAAAGATTGCTGTCGGGAAGATTATAAACATCTTCTCTGCTTTCTGCTTGCTCCTTATATATATACATATAGTAATCCTCAATTGCACTTCTGTACAACTGCTGGGTGCGTGGGGAGTACCTCTTCTGCACTCTAAGATAATCTATATATGATTCTATAAGACCCATAACGTAAAGTTACTCTTTTTTTTGGTGAATTTAAAAACTTTACATACTTTTGCAGTCCTAAAAAAAAGGAGGTGGTTTAAGATGATTATAGTTCCAATTAAAGAGGGTGAGAACATTGAGAGAGCTTTGAAAAAATTCAAACGT
>JAZLBB010000053.1:0-6197 GCA_045613465.1 Candidatus Egerieisoma sp. | reverse complement strand
TGGGGCATTTGTGAGTTAGGAAATTATGGTTCAGCTGGAATAGATTGCCAGCCATACCGAAGGCCATTTTTCAATCCTTGTCTGTGGATGGGAGGTTGGGTATATGAAAGCAAAAGAGAGTGACCTTTTGGGTCACCCTCTCTTTTATTGAATTTATCTCAGATTATCTTAGAGGAGCTGAGTATTCAGGATTCTGCTGAATCTTAGGATTTGCGTTCAACTCATTCTCAGGGATAGGAAGGATAACTTTGTAGAAAGTTTTGGTATCAATAGTCTGAGGTCTATGAGCAGACACGAAACCAAGAATCTCATCATTGAAAGTAATCTCTCTACCAAGTCTTAGCATATCCCAATATCTTAGACCCTCACCGTAGAACTCTTTTGATTTCTCGTTAAGAATCATATCCAAGGTTACGTTATCAGCTGTAGCTGGCTCCAAACCTGGAGAACGTTTTCTGATAGCCTGTAGATACTCAGCAGCAGCATCTTTATCTCCAGCTGCCAATGCACACTCTGCAGCAATCAGATACATCTCAGATAGACGGATAACTTTAATGTTAACAGCTGTATCGGTATCTTTACCGTCGCCAGGGAAAGTACCGTAGTCGCCACGATAAGGTGTGCCTGCGCTTTTATGAGCTGAACTTGTTCCAATACCGGTATTCCAATAGTCACATGCACCTAGGTATTTGTAGCAAGAACCCATTCTTTTCTCATATTGTCCCTCCTTATAGTATTTTTGAGAAACACTTTTATCGTAGGCATCACACTCCTCATCAAAGTCCATAATACCGTGTCTTACATCTGTAGGGTCCTCAGCAAGTCTTGCAATGAAAGCATCACTTGCACCATAGTAACCAGATGCTGAAGAACTGTAGTGTTTGTATCTACTGTAATATAGACCTAGAGAACTGGTTCCAAGGTCACCCTCATTAGGGTTCATGAATAGCTCAAAGATTGACTCTGAACCAAACTGTTTCTGCCATGATTCAACCCACTGCTCATTTGTATATAGAGTAAATTTACCTGAATCGATAACTTTCTCTGCAGCAGCAAGAGCATTCTCATAATCACCCATAGTTAGGTAAACTCTTGCAGCAATAGCTCTGTTGCCATAATAGTTTACGTAACCATTTTTAGTAGATGTTGAAATTAGATCTTTTGCTGTCTCAAGGTCAAGAACTATCTGGTCATAGATAGCTTTAACTGTAGTTCTTGTTGGCTGAGCTTTAATATCAATAGCCTCTGTAATCAATGGAAGACCAAGTGATGTGTTAGGATCATGTAGAGTATATGGAAGACCATATAGCCTAATCATCTCAAAATAAATAAGTGCTCTTAGAGTATAAGCCTGTCCGTAAACATCATTGAAGTTGTCAACTGCACCAGCCTCTTGGATAGCTTTTGAACGGTTGATGATTGTATTCAACTGAAGAATCAAATCGTATCCTGAGCTCCAGAATGCGCCATATGCGCCACTGTTATACTCATGATTAAAGTTATAAAGTGCATCATTACCTCTACCGTTAGAGTAAACAACCATATCACCACCTTTAGCATCTGCATACAATAGAAGGTTACGTCCATAGTAGTTAGAGCTGGTCATGCGGTTCATTACTGCTGTAATCATAGACTCAGCATCTGCTTTGGTTAGGATAGCCGTAGCAGAGTCGCCATAGTTAGTTGGCTTAACATCCAAGAAATCGTCACATGAAGAGAATGCAAAGATTCCTAGAACAGCAATTAGAATTAAATTTATCTTTTTCATTGTCAATCCTTTTTAAATTAGAATGTAAGTTCTAGACCAAATGTGTAAGTCTTACCGTAAGGAGTCTCCCAACCTCTTGTACCATATGCGTTAACCTCAGGGTCAGCAACATCGTATTTAGACCATGTGAATAGGTTGGTACCGTTGAAGAATACTCTTGCTTTGTCAATCTTAACTTTATTTACCCATGCTTTAGGTAGATTGTATCCTACAGATACAGTTTTTAGTCTCAAGAAGCTTGCATCATACATGAAACGTGTAGAAGTCTGCATTGCGTCTGTCAAGTCACAGCCTCTTGCAAGAGGAATGTTAGTTACATCACCTGCCTGTTTCCATCTGTTTGCAACAACACTTGCCATATGTGTTCTCTCATAGTAGTAACCGTCATCGTTTACATCTTTCTGAGCACCGTCATACAAGTTGCCGCCAATTTTGTAGATGAAGTTCAAACCTACGTTCAAGCCTTTCCATGTAACACTTGTGTTGATACCACCATATACATCTGGTATCATATCACCAATGATAACATTGTTAGCATCATCATAATCATAAACTACGTTTCTGCCGTTCAACTGAGTGTCTGCATTATCATTGTTTGAGTAATACCAGTTTTTACCGGTCTGAGGATCTACACCTGCCCACTCATATCCGTAAAGTGCCAATGTAGACTCACCCTCTCTGTAAATGAAGTCTGCTCTTGCGTCACCACCTGTAGGGTCTGACCAAACAATCTCCTGACCATCATAAAGTTTGGTAACTTTAGATTTCATAAGAGTTGCAGTTACACTTGCATCCCAAGTAAGGTCTTTGGTTCTGATAATGTCACCACCAATCTCAATCTCAACACCTTTATTGTTGATCTCACCAATGTTCATAAGAACTGAGCTGAAACCTGTTACTTTAGAGATTGGAACATCCTGCAACAAATCTTTAGAATCTCTGTTGAAGTACTCAACTGTACCGTACAATCTCTGATCCCAGAAACCGAACTCCAAAGCAATGTTTGTAGAATATGAAGTCTCCCATGTAAGGTTCTCGTCAGCAAGTGTACTTAGAGCACCACCAGGGTTACCGTTATATCTGTCTGAGTAAGATACAAGAGATCTCCAGCCGTAGTTGTTTGAAGGAAGAGTACCGTTGATACCGTATGATGCTCTGATTCTCAAGTTAGAGATCCAGTCATACTGTTTCATCCACTCCTCGTTGTTGATTTTCCATGATCCTGATACTGACCAGAAATCACCCCAACGTGAGTTCTCGCTCAATCTTGAAGAACCGTCACGTCTGTATGAACCTGATAGATAGTATCTGCCGTCGTAGTTATACTCAGCTTTTGATAGGATAGAAACCATTGAGTTACCCCAGCTGTAGCCATTAGCATCAAGGATACCACCTGTAGCAACTGTAGGAAGTGAGCTTGAAGGCATATTCTCAGCAGTTGATCTCTGGAATCTTGTTTTGTTTCTCTCTGCCTCAAAACCTGCCAATACATTTACACTGTGTTTCTCACCAAAGTCTTTAATATAGTTAGCTGTAGTTGAAGAAACCAATTTGTATGTATTAGTACTCATCTCGTGAACTATACCGTTAGGAGTACCGTTAAAGTGGTTCTTGCTGTAGTAAATCTTATCTTTAGTCTCAGTATTCTCGTATGACAAGATAGATCTCAATGTCAACTCTGGAAGAATATTGATTGTCAAAGTCTCGCTACCAATCAATTTTGTAGTATGAGAATTGTTCTCCCACTCATCTTTGTGGTATAGCAAGTTCTGTGCGTATGAATCATATTTAGATACCCAAGGATCGCCAGATGAATAATCAGTTGGCCAATAGAATCCCCACAACAAGTTTCTTGTCTGCATGAACAAGTTTGAACCTGTGTTACGTGTATCATTGAAACCAGATTTCTCAGTGTTACCAAAGTTTACGTTTGTTGCCAACTCAATAGCTTTGTTAACTTTCTGAGTCAAGTTTACGCGTGCTGTGATTCTGCTGAAGTCATTCTCAATAACTCTACCTTTATCTTTAGTATAAGCCAATGATGAATAGTAAGATGTATTCTCGTTACCACCGCTTACAGAAAGGTCATAAGTCTGGAATACTGCAGTTCTGAAATATGCATCCTCCCAGTCAAAGTAGTTGTTCAATCTCTCCTGAAGACGTTTGTTAGTCTCAGCATCTTCGCTCTCTTTAACGCCAATGATAAGTTTTGCATATCTGCCTGTACCCTCAGTTGCAAAAGTATAACCATGTTTACCGAAACGCTTATTCATCTCTTCCAAACCTTTGGCATTACCAGCAGCCTCGCCTGAGTCAGCTTTTCTGTCAAAGTGAACCTCATACAAGTACTGAGCATTCTGCTCTGTAGAAGCAACCTCGTAGTTGTCAGTTGCCCATGATGGAGTGAAACCCCATGTAGTTTTTAGGGTTACAGTTGGTTTGCCTGCTTTACCTTTTTTAGTTGTAATCATTACAACACCGTTTGCAGCACGTGAACCGTAAAGTGAAGAAGCAGCAGCATCTTTCAATACTGTAATACTCTCAATATCACTTGGGTTTAGAGTACTCATAACGTTATTGGTTGAATAAGTATAATCACTCATCTGACCAACGTCACCTGAAGTTACAGGAACACCGTCAATTACGTACAAAGGCTCGTTTGAAGCATTCATTGAACCGATACCACGGATACGAATCTCAGATGCTGAACCTGCCTGACCTGATGACTGGGTAATTTGCAAACCTGCTACTTTACCATTCAAAGCGCTCTCAAATGAAACAGAAGGGGCATCTTTAATAGCGTCAGCTTTAACAAGAGAAGCGGCACCTGTATAAGTACCTTTCTTAGCTGTACCGTAAGCAACAACCATTACCTCGTCCAAATTAACTGTCTCAGGAGCTAGAGAGAAGTTGATAATTGCTCTACCCTGAACTGGAACCACGCGATTGTGATATCCAACTGATGAAACTACCAAAGTGGCAAGCTTTGGTACAGTAATAACGAATTTACCGTCTACGTCTGTAGATGTGCCATTGTTAGTACCTTGTTCAAGTACATAGGCTCCAATGATTGGTAATCCGTCCTCTGAACTAATAACAGTACCCTTAACTGTTATTGCCTGCGCTAACAACATTGTAGAACAAAATGCCATTAGCACCGATAGAATGAGTTTTTTCATTAGATTTTATTTTAAGTATTAGTAGTTAAAAAAATGTTCCTTTAACCTCAGCACCACTACTTCCCCTCTTGAGATTTATGTTCAACTACATCTTCATGTTCAAACATTATTAAGCATGCCTTCTGCCATGTGAATGCAATGAGTAGTATTGTTAATATTTGAGAATTAGGATATGGGAAATTATCTGTTGAATAAGCAGATTAGCTATAGAAAACAAGTTTACCCATGTGCAATAAACTAATAATGAGCAATATGGGATTGATAATTATACACTGTGATAATAATTTCCCTTAGTATTGAGATAAAATTATAGCTATTTGGAAAAGATATTATCTTTGTAAGAAATTGGGAGGTTCACTACAAAAAGAACATTTTTTCAGCAATCTTAATACTTATTTCTTCCCGATGAATTTTTAGAGGTCAAAGACAAATACTGACTTCTCAACATAAAAGCACAAAAAGATGGTGGATTATACCATTATATGTAAACACAAAATACAACTCTACTTAAATGATTACACTTTTAAGAGCAATCATGATAAAATTATACTGGTATTCACATCGGAACACATATAATTTTTACTAAAACATATTCCAAAAGATTAAAAAATGAAATAATATTCTGCAGAATTTGATGCATAATAAAAAAAAATACTATCTTTGTATAATATGGAGTGGATCCTTAAATAAAAGGAACAATTATTTTCAGCAATCTGCCCTTATGAGAAGGGAAATGCAGATAAAGGAGGAAACTTATTTTTAACTCTAAAATATATCTAATGAAAAAAATTATTCTATCGGTGCTAATGGCATTTTGTTCTACAATGTTGTTAGCGCAGGCAATAACAGTTAAGGGAACTGTTATTAGTTCAGAGGACGGATTACCAATCATTGGAGCCTATGTGTTAGAGCAAGGTACCCAGAATGGTACGTCTACAGATGTAGATGGTAAATTCGTTATTACCGTACCAAAGCTTGCTACTTTGGTGGTTTCGTCAGTTGGATATCACAATCGTGAGGTTCCAGTTCAGGGTAGAGCAATTATTAACTTCTCTCTAGCCCCTGAGACAGTTAACTTGGACGAGGTAATGGTTGTTGCTTATGGTACCGTTAAGAAAGGATCTTATACAGGAGCTGCTTCTCTTGTAAAATCTGATGCCATTAAAGATGTTCCAACAGTATCGTTTGAGAATGCTCTTCAGGGTAAAGTAGCAGGTTTGCAGATTAACAATACTTCTGGACAGGTTGGT
>JAZLBB010000052.1:0-1734 GCA_045613465.1 Candidatus Egerieisoma sp. | reverse complement strand
GTTTGTCGGAGAATACATTGGTGGTTTATGTTTCCGATCAAGGTTTTTATATGGGTGAACACGGCTGGTTTGATAAGCGTTTTATGTACGAGGAGTCATTTAGAACGCCTCTTCTTATGCGTTTACCAAAAGGGAAAAGAGGAACTATTGATCAATTGGTTCAGAATATTGATTATGCACCAACATTTTTGGAGTTGGCAGGAGTAGAGATTCCAGAGGAAATACAAGGGAAATCGCTTTTGCCACTTTTGAAAGGTGATGATGTGAATGATTGGCGAACGAGTTTGTATTATCATTTTTATGAATATCCTTCAGAACACGCGGTTAAACGTCATTACGGCATTAGAACAGAACGTTATAAACTTATACATTTTTACAATGACATAGATATCTGGGAATTGTATGATTTACAGATGGATCCAAATGAAATGAATAATATTTATGATGAAAAATCTGCTTTGTGCGATTCGTTGAAAAGAGAATTAAATGTTTTGAGGAAACACTATGAAGTAGAAGAATAAGATTTATAGAAATGAAAAGATTAGTAATTTTTACAAGTATTGTTTTTTTACTTTCGTCTTGTTGTAAAAAAATAGAAGAGGATCTTACCGTATATGTAAATCCTATTATAGGAACTGATTTTGTAGGAAATACCTATCCTGGAGTACAAGTTCCGTTTGGAATGGTACAACTTAGCCCTGATAATGGATTGCCAGGTTGGGATCGTATAGCGGGATATTTTTATCCTGATAGCACTATAGCAGGATTCTCTCATACGCATTTGCAGGGAACTGGCGCAGGCGATTTGTACGATATATCTTTCCTACCAGTTACTTTGCCTTACTTTGAGTCTGAGCCTCCTTTAGGAATTCATTCAAAGTTCTCTCATTCCAACGAAACTGCTCAAGTGGGTTATTATCAGGTTTTTTTGACTGATTATTGTATCAATGTAGAACTGACTTCTACGGAACGAGTAGGTATACAACGATATACGTTCCCTGAGGCAAATTCTGCAGTATTGCTTAATTTGTCGAAAGCAATGAATTGGGATTTTACAAAAGATAGTAAGATTGAAATTCTTGATTCGGTTACAGTTTGTGGTTATCGTTTTTCGGAAGGGTGGGCAAAAGACCAAAGGTTATATTTTGTGACACAGTTTTCGAGACCATTTGACCGATTCGAAGTTGATACAGTATCCATCTTTTATGGCGAAGAAAAAAAATACTCCGGGAAGGGTAGTGATGCAATGTTTTATTTTTCAACCCAGGATAATGAGCAGATTCTGCTGAAAACTGCTATCTCTTGTGTTAGTATTGATGGCGCAAGGAAGAATCTTGAAGCCGAAGCTCCTCATTGGGATTTTGATGCGTATAAAATTTTATCAAAAGAAAAATGGAATGCCGAATTGTCAAAAATTAAGGTTAAAGGACAAAATATAAATGATAAAGTGAATTTTTACACAGCACTTTATCGTTCGTTCTCGGCTCCTACTCTTTATTGCGATGTCGATGGAAAATATTTTGGACCCGACAAAGAAATTCATCAAGCCATTGATTGGCAAAATTATAGTACATTCTCTCTTTGGGATACTTATCGTGCAGCTCATCCGCTTTATTCTCTCGTTCAAACAAAAAGAACTAACGATATGGTGAAGTCGTTTTTGGCTCATTACAAAGAGTTTGGTCGTTTGCCTGTTTGGAATTTTCAAGGAAATGAAACGGATATGATGATTGG
>JAZLBB010000051.1:0-7023 GCA_045613465.1 Candidatus Egerieisoma sp. | reverse complement strand
TATAATCTCCTAAAACAGCTTCCTGAAGCATCTGAGCTGTGATCAGGTGCTATCACATGCGGTGTCTCAGCCGCAAAATACTCATATCCTTATTAAAGCTTCAGTTTCTGAGCTATATCAGAACGTCCCCTGACAGGCTTCCTGAAGCATCTGAGCCTTATCAGGTGCTATCACAGACAGCTGCAGAGCCGTCAGGCTAATATCGATACCTGCAGCTGTAAATCGCATATATGTCATTTCTAATGTTTTTTCGGGAATAGTGAAATTACAAAAGTCAGCAGTCATAGCTCTCAGAGCACTCAGATTGAATTTTAATGGACTTCAGTGACACATAAGGTAATTACACTATATCAAGACCAAACACGAGAAAAAACCAATTCTGAAGAAAGCAGGAATCAATCATGAACACAAAAGAAAACACAAAGGCAAACACATCATTTTCTCTTGACGATCTCCAAGAGCTAGCAGATGTACAGGGAGCTTCAGTTTCAGAGGAAGAGCTTGTCGGAGAAGAGCCTGCAGAAGTAGGTTCAGCAGATAACCGACAGCTTGCAGCATATGCAAAGAACTTCAAGACAGCTGAGATAGATCATACTATCTTCGAAACACAGAAGCTCAATGAAGGCGCTAAAATAAGATATAGCAGTACATTTGATGATGTCACACTGTTCAATGCATTGAACAGCAGCTCTGAATCAATAGCAGATCACTTTGGCAAAGATATCAAAGTAAATCACATAGTAGTAACAACAGCGCAGGTCAGCAGTGATTTTAACGATGATTTCGCAGAGAAGGAAGACAAACCATGTGTACACTTCTTCTGCGAAGGCGATCTGCATCTTGCATCAGTTTCAAATGGTATTATCAGAAGCGCTGAGAATCTTATCACATGCGGTTTCATGCCGACGCCCGAATCACCTATTGTTATCAGGTTCAAAGAGATCACGACCAAGAGAGGCAAAGCTCACACATTCGATCTTATATCACGCTGAAGATATAAGTCACGACCTTAAAAATCTCCTAATCTACATAAAACCAAGATTACGTTAATTGAAATACAGCCTGCATCAGATGCAGGCTGAACTTTTAGAAAGCGGTGTATAGATTATGAATAGTGAAGAATTATCAAAGGATATGCAGCTGCTCAATAGCATAATAGCTCAGATATGCAATTACGCTGTTGACAATGGTCTGCAGCCTAATGATACAATAAAAACAGTTGCAGATAATTTACATGCATTATGTAAAATAGCAAATTTTAATAACTGGCATAAGGAAGGTGAAGACAATGAATGAAGAATTAATATCAAATGCAGTTGAATGTTATATTAATAAGCTCAGAGAAGAAAATAAGATATTGAAAGATACTATAAATCAGATAATAGATACTTTTAAGCCGATCAATGGTAAAAGCAGGAAAGACAGTGATGTAATGGAAGATATCATTATTCTTTTGAGAGTACATCAAGAGTTGTTTAAGGCAGGTGAAAACAATGACAGATAGTTGGAATGATATATTTAATGGGCAGTTTAAAATGGTAGAACGCAGTGATAAACAAGCACGTATCAAATATAAAGATAAGCTCGAAGAGCTTGAAAAATGCATAGAGCTATTAGCTGAAGAAGGAAGTAAGCTGCTGTCCTATGGTGAATACATTGAGCTTCTGAAGCTTCAGCTCGAAGTACAGAAAGAAATATATAGAATGGGGTGTATATAAATGGTCAAATACTTTTGTGACAGATGCGGTAATGAAATGTCAACCTATGAATATGATAACGCTTGCAATGTAACAATATCAAGCGAAGATGTTAATGACGGTCTGACGATATATAAACTATGCAGTAACTGTGAGTTTGCTGTCAGACATTTCATAAAAGAGAATAAAAGCAAGGTGAAGAATAATGAATCTGTTATGTAAAAGATGTTGTTCAATAATAGAGCCTGACGATATATATTCTGTAGTATTTCGAGGCAGGCTGACTAATAAATATACACACCATATAGCATGCGGGAAGTGTGTTAAAGAACTTGATAAACGCCTTCATGAAATCTTCAATAGTGAATTATTAGATGGATGTTTATCTGTGAATAGAATAGAGGTGATACCAAATGATTTACAAGAACTATGAAGAATTCACAGACAGAGTTCGTGAGACCGTACTGGAAGACTGCAGCACCTATTATGTTATCATGCGAAGCGGTTACAGCGTGAATGATCTTCTTGAAAGCACATTCACAGTTGAAACAGTATCACCTTATTTTCCTCATACAGGTGATAATGGTATCATGTGGTTCAATGATTGGTATGAAGGACAGAATTATATTGAACTGTATGATATGATACCAGAGGAGAAGCTGCTTGATATACTTTTCCATACCAGAAGCACCGAAGACATAACAGACTGATAATTAAAGGGGATATGCACCATGAACATTGATAACATACTCAGAACAGCAAACAAGTATATGAAGGATATTTTTGATACATTCGGGGGAAGTTCAAAGGAATACATGAACGCTCTGAAGCAGGTAAAAGAAAATCTGCCTGAATCAGTGCTCGAAGATACTGCAAGACAAGGTTTGCATTATGAAGGTGCAGCTCCTGACGAGCCTCTGCAGTTTTCAAGAGGCAAAGCAAGCAAGTCAGAACTGGAAGCATTCAAGAGCGATCTGCAGGAGCTGCGAAAAGAGCAGAAAGAAGCAGGTACAGCAAGAAAGCAGTCAGAGAAATACTATGAAGATGCACAGGCAAGAGGACTTGAAAAAGAAGATATAGATATCAAAGAAGAAGCTGAAAAGCTTTTTGAATTTGATAACTCTACTAATGATTGGTATGATGCAATAATGTCCAACGAAAATATATCTGATGACGAAAAAGAAGAGATAAGAGATCTTTACTCAGATCTTTTTGAAAACTATGAAGATGCTTCCTTCAGGGACAGACTTGAAGAAGCCTGCAGAGATATACTGAGAGAAGCCGACTTCAGAGAAGCTTCAGGCGGACTTCCTGAAGCTCCTGAAGATGACTTCGGCTTCTCGATAGACGAGGACGACCTGCTATGAATGATACACTGCTCACCAGAGATAATATACCGTTCGTATGCTATCAGATGCTTAAAGTTGTAAAGCTATGCAGTAACAGAGAGAGGCAGAGCAGCAGCAGCGAAATGTATCTGCGCTGTGGAGGCGGATATGATACAGAATCGACCACTATTACAGATACTGAAGGAAAGCCTTTATACGCATTTGTATATCACGTACAGATAATGATAAACAATATCTACGTATACTGCAGAGATATTGAGCTTATCGTACCTTTTTTCACAGAGCTTATAAAGCAGGTAAAGAAGCGTAAAACAAAGAAAAAGCAGCCAAAGCTCATTATATGGGTTGCAAACTTAGCGCATGAATACGCATTCTTCAAGCGTCAGATAGAAGCTGTAGGTATTACAGATCTCTTCGCCAAGACGGAGAGAACACCACTTAAGATAGAATTAGGAGGCTGCATCGAACTAAGAGAATGCATAGGTCTCTTTGGCAGCAGTCTTGAAGACATAGCGAAAAAGAATACAACTACTCAGAAGCTGAAGGGTGATCTTGACTACAGCCTTATCAGAACACCAAAGACGCCTGTTAAAAGAATACCTGCAGAGGGTAAAACACATTCTGAATATGACTATATGCGAAATGATGTAAAGATCCTTGACGAGCTTTCAGAGGTCGCATTCAGGCAGTTTACAGATAATAAATTAAAGATACCAATGACAGCTACAGGAATACTGAGGCAGAAATGCAAGAACAGTATCAATAAGCTTCCCTGTGAATATTATGATAATCTGCTCTTAATGCCGGAGACTGAGACTGAATATACACTGCAGCGTAAATACATGTACTGCGGAGGACTTTCAGGAACGTCCCCTATATATGCTGGTAAGATGATAACAGGCAGCAAATGCGCTGATATAGTCAGTGACTATCCTGCGCAGATCAATCATCACAAATTCCCTGCAGGAGAATTAAAAGAGACTAAGCCTGAGAACATACTGAAGGTAAAAAACAAGTTTCATATAGTTCTGTTCGTCTGCGATATATACGCAAAAACAAAGCATGCAGTATTGTCAAAGCATAAGATAGTCAATTCAGGCAGCATCAGAGATGCAATAGTTATCAACGGTAAAATATGGACAGCAAAGAACTGTCTTCTGATGCTCAATAATACGGATATAGCAGGACTGAAAAAGCTTTATACATTCAAGAATATACGTATATTGAAGCTATGGTATTTTACTGAAAAGAAATTTGCTCCGAGATTCCTGAGAAAATGCATGAACGACGACTACCTCCAAAAGGTGCAGCTTAAGGAAGATATCAATAAACTGAAGGCAGAGCTTAAAAAGAAGCCTGATACTGAGAAGGAAAAGAAGCTTGCAGAGCTGAAGAAAATTTATAGTATAATCAAGTCATACGTGAACAGCTATTATGGAATGACAGCCACCAGAATTTACGACTGTATTTATAAATGGAATGAAGAAGAGCATGATATCAAGCAGGCAGCATCAGAGCTTTCATATGAAGAGAGAAAAAGAAAAATGTGGTTATCTCCATATATAGCGTACTGGACTACAAGCTATGCAAGAGGAATACTTTATCATTATATAGCTAAGTATCCCGAACTGATACTGCAGTACGATACTGACAGCCTGTATTATATCACAGAGCCTTCGCAGGTCAGACTTGACAAGTCACGCTGCTGCACTGCTTCAGAGCTTATAGCAGCATTTGAAGCAGATCTGCGTGAATATAACAAGATGATATATCAGAAAAATATACGAATTTTCAAAGGTGATACTCACTTCACCGATCTGGGCAGCTGGGAGATAGACGAAGAAAGCAGCACCGGCTTTAAAGGTTTAGGAGCTAAAAGATATCTTGTAAGACATGCTGCAGGAGATCTGAAGCCGACTGTTGCAGGAATGGTAACAAGTTCATTTCTTAAATATGTCGGATATGATGACGAGACAAAGACCTGTGAAAAAGATCCTTTTGAGATCTTCAGCTCCGATCTGAAGCTTGACAGGATACGCTCTGACAAGAAAGCAAGCAGATACAATGATAAGGAGCTGCAGCCGGTAAAGATAACTGACTATGAAGGCAATACAAGCATAGTGCCTATAGGTACATATCACGCTATTTTTGATATATCATTCGATATCAAAACAGCAGATCTTTATATGAAGGTAGTACAGCTGTATCAGGAAGAGTCTGCACTGCCTTATGATGCAAGAACTGCAGAGCCTCTTGTCAAGAAATTCAAAGCACTGGAAGCTGAAAGAAGGAAGAGACTGAAATGACAGATGATAACAAATACTATTCGCCTGTACCTATCATAGAATATGCTGAGAGCATAAATTGCCCTGTAATAGGTATCGCAGGCGGTAAAGGAAATGGTAAAACATTCGGCTTATTATTCTACTATCTGAAGGAACGTATCAAAACAGGACGAATTCTGAGATATCTGAGAAGGTATAGGGAAAGTATAGCTCCGAAGGCAATACAGAGCTTATGCAAGCCTCAGAGGCAGAATCTGATAAACCTGACAAGCGGTCAGTACAATGACTTTCAGTATTATCAGAATCGCTTCTTTTTAGTACGCAGAAATGAAAACGGTGATATAGTTGAAAAGGATATACAGCCTTTTATAGTATGCTCTGCCCTTAACTCTGTAGAAAGCTTCACAGGTGCAGATGAAGGTGAATGCTCTGCGATCTTTTATGATGAATTTCTCAGCAGAGAAAAAGAGCTGCAGGACGAGTTCTACAGCCTCATGATCTACCATTCGAACAGCACACGTGACAGACGTTATTTCTGCCCTTTGATACTTGTTGGAAATACTGTCACGAGAAATAGTTCACTTATCACTAATTTTGGTGTAGACTTATATAGCATGAAAAAGGGTGAAATTACTGTAGTAAAGAACAGTAAAAAAGAGCCTACTATCGTTTTTGAATACTGTACAGATGCTCCTGTTATGCGGGAAGCCGGAGATGTATTTTACAGCAGATTTGAGAACGACAGAATAAAAATGATATATAAAGGTGACTGGACCGTATCTAACTATCCAATGCTTCCCCGACAGGAGCTTGACAGCTCTTTTCTCATAGCTAATATTAAAATTATTTCGCCTTCAGGCAGTGCATTGCTCTTCAGCTTCAGGCGAACAGGTGATAATTTATTCGGATATGTCAGCACCTTCGAAGATGATGATACACCGCATCTGTGTACGATGATAAACAAAACATACATATTCAAAAAGCCTAACTATATCAATTATCTGCCTAACAGGGGAATATTCAAAACATTTGCAAAGCTGATATATACAAAAAATGTTTACTTTGAATCTATGGAGACAGGCGAATACTTCAGGGACTTCCTGAAGAATCTGACAGGAGCTTCTCAGCTCATATCAGTATATAAGTAAAGAGCTGCATCAGATGCAGCTCTTTTTCTTATTATATGATAACACCTTCAGCTATTGCAGCTCTGAGCATATCAAGCTCTGCAGCTGTTGCAGCATATCCCTGAACATTAGTTATCATTCCGTTCAGATCCGGAGCTGTACCAACTACAAGACCATTATTCATTGAAGATATCGGGCCTTCAATACAGCATGCAAAGCCTGTAGTTTTACCGTATCTTGCAAGCTGTACATCGTTCCACTGCGGAGGCTGTCCTGTGATTATTATATCACCTGAAGGATAGTAGATAATTAATCTGCACTGCAGATCTATAGCCCACCCACCTACAGCTGATGCAGAGCCTATGATATGTATAGGCGCATTCTGATGCTGCAGGTCATATTCTGCTCTTTCTTCTTCGTTCCTTGCTTCCTTATATGAATTTATCGTAATGATAGGATCTTTAGCAATTCTCATAAGACCGCCTATCGATACATTACCAAGTGAAGCTGATGCAGATTCAATAGTTCTGTTAGCCTTATTTGCTATTGCATTATTGAGCTGAGA
>JAZLBB010000050.1:0-11578 GCA_045613465.1 Candidatus Egerieisoma sp. | reverse complement strand
TAAGTATATACGCTACTACAATAATGATAGAATCAAACTGAGGCTAAAAGGAAAGAGCCCGATGCAATACCGAGCTCTGTTCCAATCTAAGTCAGCCTCTTAATAATGTTAAACCGTCCAACTTTTGGGGGTCACATCATTTTTTTCTAACTTTCGGGGTTCATATCAAATTTAGTCTAGCTTTCTATTTTAATCAATCTTACTGATTATTTGTAAGCTACAGTTGACATATGTTTGATTAGATCAAGAACTTTGTTAGAGTAACCGATCTCGTTATCATACCATGAAACAATCTTAACGAAAGTATCAGTTAGAGCGATACCTGCAGTAGCATCAAAGATTGAAGTACGTTTGTCGCCTAGGAAGTCTGAAGAAACAACTGCATCCTCAGTGTAACCAAGAATACCTTTTAGGTAAGTCCCAGAAGCCTCTTTCATAGCTGCACAAATCTCAGCATAAGTAGCAGGTTTCTCAAGGTTTACAGTTAGGTCAACAACAGAAACATCCAAGGTAGGAACGCGCATTGACATACCAGTAAGTTTGCCATTAAGAGCAGGGATAACTTTACCTACAGCTTTAGCAGCACCAGTTGAAGAAGGGATAATATTGCCACAAGCAGCTCTACCACCTCTCCAGTCTTTTACTGAAGGACCGTCTACAGTTTTCTGAGTAGCAGTTGCAGAGTGAACTGTAGTCATAAGACCATCTTTAAGACCGAATTTATCGTTAAGAACTTTTGCTACAGGTGCAAGACAGTTAGTTGTACAAGAAGCATTTGAAACAATCTCCTGACCAACATACTCGTTCAAGTTTACACCGCAAACGAACATAGGGGTATCATCTTTAGAAGGAGCTGACATAACAACTCTCTTAGCACCAGCCTGAAGGTGAAGCTGAGCTTTCTCTTTAGTTAGGAATAGACCAGTTGACTCAACAACGTACTCAGCACCAATCTCATCCCATTTAAGGTCAGCAGGGTTTTTCTCAGCAGTTACGCGGATCTCATTACCGTTAACAACCAATTTACCGTCTTTAACCTCTACAGTACCATTGAATTTGCCGTGCATTGTGTCGTATTTAAGCATATAAGCCATATAATCAACATCAATAAGGTCGTTGATACCTACAACTAGGATATCATCTCTCTCCTGTGCAGCTCTGAAAACCAAGCGGCCGATACGGCCAAAACCGTTAATACCAATTTTAATCATTTCTTGTATATTTAAATTAAACAATTCCTTATAAAACAAGGTTTTTTCAAAAACGTTGCAAAGATATAAAAATGGGAGAAAAATAACTATCTTTACGAAGATTTTTCCACATTTTTCACCATATGAAAACAACGCCTATTGAAATATTGGTCACCAATGATGACGGGTATACTTCCAAAGGAATACACTTCCTTGCAAACATTCTGGAAGAATATGGGAACGTTACCATTATGGCTCCCGATGAGGTACAGTCGGGGATGTCAGCAGCCCTCTCAATGGGCAAAACCATAAGAGTGGAGAAAAAATCTGAACAAACTGGCAGCCATGGCCACAAAATTTCCGTATACTCTCTTACAGGTACCCCTGTAGATTGTGTAAAAATGGCTATGAACAAACTCTTTAAAGTTGGAGGAAGCAAGACAGTAACCCCCGACCCTACCGATCGTGGATACAAACCAAATATCCTGTTTTCGGGAATAAACCATGGATCCAATGCATCCATTGCATCACTCTACTCAGGCACCCTTGGAGCTGCAGCAGAGGGGGCAATATATGGAGTAAAATCTGTAGGACTCTCAATTAACACGCATAGTCCTGCACCCGATTTCTCCCAAATAGAAAAACATCTGAGACTCATAATAGATAAAGCCATCAATAACCCAATGGAAGAGGGTATATTCCTTAATGTAAACTTCCCTGCCATACCTGCAGAACAGATACAGGGAATACGTTTTACCAAACAAGGAAATGGCATGTGGCACAAGGAATTTGAACAGAGACAAGACCCACACGGCAAGGACTACTACTGGATGACAGGAAATTTCAAAGACCTTGAACAGGATATTAACAGTCCAGGAGACCACAACCTTATGGATATGGGATACATAACAATTGTCCCACATAAAATAGACACCACATGTTACACCACCCTGGAGAAAATGTCTGGAGAGTGGAACCTATAAAAAAGAGAAACAATGAGATATTATATAATTGCAGGTGAGGCATCAGGAGACCTTCACGGATCAAACCTCATAAAAGGAATCCATCAGGTAGACTCATCAGCCCAAATCAGATGCTGGGGCGGCGACCTTATGAAAGAGGCAGGAGCAGATCTTGTAAAGCACTACAAAGAGGGTGCAATTATGGGTTTTGTAGAGGTTCTCACCAACCTCGGCAAACTCTCCAAAAACCTCAATGACTGCAAAAAGGACATACTTGATTATAATCCCGACGTTGTTATCCTTATAGACTACCCAGGATTCAACTTCCGCATAGCAGAATTTGCAAAGAAAAATGGCCTTAGGGTATTCTACTACATAGCACCAAAAGTATGGGCATGGAAAGAAAAGAGGGTACACCGTCTGAAAAAATTTGTAGACCGCCTGTTCATCATCTTCCCATTTGAAATAGAATACTTCAAAAAATGGGGAATTGATGCAATCTACAATGGAAATCCTCTTCTGGACAGTGTAGACAACCACCCAAGCACATCTGAGACTAAGGAAGAATTCTGCAAAAGGGTTGGCATCAATCCTCAAAGCAACACTGTTGCCCTACTTGCCGGGAGCCGTAGGGGTGAAATAAAATACCTGCTGCCTAGAATGATGGAGGTTGCAGTAAAACATCCTCAATATCAATTCTTGCTGGCATGTGCCCCATCTATGGATATGGATTTTTATAAAGGAATTATCGGGAATAAATGCCCAAATATAAAACTTCTTGTAAATGAGACATATGCTATTCTAAGGCACTCTGATGCAGCCATTATCAACTCTGGCACTGCCAGTCTGGAAGCTGCTTTGATTGGTGTTCCACAAGTAGTTTGCTATGGAGGCAATGAAATTTCATATCAAATAGCCAAAATGGTGGTAAAACTAAAATACATCAGCCTTGCCAACCTGATTATGGACAAAGGTCTGTTTAAAGAACTTATCCAACACACATGTACCCCTACCCTAATTAGCCAGGAGCTGGAACAACTGCTGCACAACACATCTTATAGAGAAAAAATGTTTGCAGACTATGCTCAAGTACGAGCAGTGCTGGGAGGTAAAGGGGCATCGGCAAAAGTGGCCAAAGCCATGACAGAAGAATTGACAAAAATGATAAACAAATAATTTACATTATGATAGTTCATGCATACAAATACCAGGGAGCTGGTAACGATTTTGTAATCTTTGACAATAGAAATGGGGAATACGACAACCTTACCCCAGAACAAATCAAGCTTTTATGCGACCGCCGTTTTGGTGTAGGTGCAGACGGCATGATGCTACTTGGTAAAAGCGAAGAGCACGACTTCTCAATGAGATATTTCAATGCAGACGGATATGAGGGAAGCATGTGTGGCAACGGTGGACGTTGTCTTGTAGCATTTGCTGCTCATAGAGGAATCAAAAAATTTGATTTCAATGCAATTGACGGCTTCCATACTGCAGAGGTTCTTGAATTTACCCCTCACAGATGTATTGTAAAACTTAAAATGGTAGACCTTGAGGCTGGTGACAAATATTCAGAAAACGCCTACTTCCTCAATACCGGTTCTCCTCATTATGTTGAGTTTGTAGAGGATACAGCAAGCTACCCGGTAGATGAAAAAGGCAAATATTGGAGATATCACCCAGATTTCGTAGGGGGCACCAATGTAAACTTTGTACAGATTAAGGATAACTGTATAAACGTAAGAACCTACGAGAGAGGCGTAGAGGCTGAGACATTTGCATGTGGCACCGGTGTTACTGCATCATCAATCTCAACTTATATGTACTCACCAGAAAAAGGACACGCCCAGAAAAAAGAGATAGCTGAGGGTGTAGAGTATGCAAAATATGATATTCACGCACTTGGTGATGACCTATCTGTATGTTTCAACTACAACAAAGGCAGCAAGACCTTCACTGACGTATATCTAACCGGTCCTGCCACCTTCGTATTTGAATGTGATATTGAAATCGACTAATTATTTGTTGTAGTTTCGGGCGCCAAAAATGGTTGTACCAATTCTCACCATGGTGCTTCCCAACTCAACAGCAATTCTGTAATCTCCACTCATTCCCATTGAAAGTTCATTAAAATTGGGATGGGTGGAGATATATTTTTCCCTAACCTGATTGAATGTCTGTGCAAGTGTTGCAAACTCAGCTCTAATCTGAGCTTCATCCTCCACAAAAGAGGCCATGCCCATTAGTCCGCATAACTCAACACCATTCAAAGGTTCCTGTTGCAGTTTGTCAAGCAACTGAAAAAGTTCATCCCTGGAAAATCCCTGTTTCGACTCCTCCTGCGCTACAAACAACTCCAACAGGCAATTCACTTTAAGGTTGTTCTTAACTGCATATTTATCAATTTCTCTAAGCAACCTCTCACTGTCTACAGAATGGATAAGTGAAACATATGGCAAAACCATCTTCAGTTTATTGGTCTGAAGATGCCCTATAAAATGCCATTGGATATCATCGGGAAGCTGCTGAACTTTCTGCAGCAACTCCTGCGGACGACTCTCCCCAAAAATTCTCTGACCTGCATTATAAGCCTCCTCAATGGCTTCTACAGGGTTGAATTTTGAAACTGCCACCAACTTTACAGTTGATGGCAGCTCTTTATTCAGTCTTTCAATCTCACTTGAAATGCTCATAGACTATTTTTTATTTCTCAATTGCTGCTGCTGTCTCTGCAACTCCTGCTGCTGTTTGTACATCTCATCCAATCTCTGCTGGAATTTTGATTTTTTAGGAGCTTTGGCATTTGCAGCCTTTGCCTGCAGCTGTGCATAAAGTTTCTTCTCATCTACAAAGTACTTCCTAATAATCCAGGTCTGACCAATAGTAAACAAGTTAGACAACATATAGTAGTAGCTCAATCCACTTGAGAAGTTATTACACAACACCAATAGGAAAATAGGCATAAAGTACAATTGCATAGTCCTCATACCTGCCATCTCATTGCCACTAGGCATCTGATCCATATTCATCTTAGAATAGAAGTACATAGATACAGCCATAAGAATTGCAAACAAACTTACATGATCGCCATACAACGGAATATTGAACGGCAACTGGAAAATTGCATCATAAGTACTCAAATCATCTGCCCAAAGGAAACCTTGCTGTCTCAACTCAAATGAAGCTGGGAAGAAACGGAACATAGCAAACAAAATAGGGAACTGAAGCAACATAGGAAGACATCCACCAAACATGCTAACACCTGTTTTCTTGTACAATGCCATAATCTCCTGCTGTTTCTTCATTGCATCCTCCTGCTTAGGATATTTAGCATTGATCTTGTCAATCTCAGGTTTCAACACCCTCATCTTTGCAGATGAAATATAAGATTTGAGAGTAAGAGGTGAAATAAGCAGTTTAATTGCAATGGTCATCAAAAGAATGATAATACCAAAATTTGAAATAAATCTGCTCAAATAATCAAAGAAGTTGATGATGACAACTCTGTTAATCCAACCTATAAGCCATCCTCCAAGAGGTACTATTTTCTCAAAACCATAATCGTAGCTTTTGAGAACTTTATATAGGTTAGGACCATAATAGAAGCTGAAAGGATACTCCACTACAGCCGCACCTGCATAATCAACATTCATTGCAGCTCTACAATCCATAAGTCTCATATCCTCATCAGCAACATCATAGAATTTATATGAAAGCTTACCGTTTGCAAAATTGTCTTTAGCAACCATAATTGCAGAGAAGAACTGCTGCTGGAATGCAAACCACTCAACTTTAGTTGAAATATCTTCTTTAGACTCTGCTTTTCTCAAACCCAAGTCCTCTACATTCTCATCTCCTGGATATTTGTAGGCAATTGTAGAATAGTTTTTCTCATTCTCGTAACCTCTCTCAAGTCTTGGAATATCCAATCTCCAGTCTACTGCCAATTGAGACATATTTCTTGAAATGTATTTATCCATTCCAACCATTCTCAAATTGAAATCAACCATATACTCATCTGCTCCAAGCACATACTCATGCTCAATGTAAGCATTCTCCCCAAAAGGAAGTCTAAAGACAATAGAAGAGTCTGTCTGCGCTACATTATTAAAGTTGAAATCAGCTGTAGAAATCTGCTGGTCGGTATAAAAATCAATAGCAAACTTACTTGCTCCCTCTCTCATAAGATAAAGATCAAGACTGTCATGTGTATAATAATCTTTAACCAACACCTGCGAAGCCTGTGCACCTTTACTTGTAAAGGTTACTTTAATCTTGTCGTTCTCCAAAGTATAGAACTCCTCCTGAGCTTTACTAGCCTGCTCCAAAAGAGAATCCTTATACACTGGTGCAGCATATGCCTGTGCAACCATTGCTCTGGCTACGCTGTCATTAAGCGCCATGATTACTGAATCTACTTTAGGGGCATTTTTTAATGCCTCTGCCCTTGCAATTGAATCTGCAACAAATCTTGCCCTCTCCTGTTCGTTGAAAACTTTGGTATTGTACCAGCTGAAGCCCAAAAGAATCAGACCAATAAGCACAAAACCAATAACCGTGTTTTTATTCATATTGTTATTTTATTAATTACTCAAACTGACTGTCAATAATCTTAATTTTCTCTTCAATCTTCAACAATTCATCTTTAGCTGCAACAATCTTCTTTCTTATATCCTGAATCATTGAATCAGCATTTTTAGATTTTGCAAAGAATCCCATATTGTTCTCTAAAGTGGTAATATCCTGCTCTATCTTTCTGTATCTAAGCACTAATTTTTCCCTCTCAAATCTCAATCCTCTATCGCCTTTGCCTGAGTTTACCACCTCAGTAACCATTCTTCTGAACTTATTGAGCTGCTTCTCACTCTCCAATGATCTGATATCGGCAAAGTTTGCATCCATTGCCTCATTGAACTCATTCTGCACTCTCTCTTTCTCCTTGAACGGAACAAAACCAATCGCATTCCACCTATTCTGGAAATCCCTCATAGCTCTAATATCCTCCTCCCTCACATTCTTCATTTTATAATTCTTAACCTCAGCTATAAGTTCTGTTTTCTGTACAAGATTCTCCTCATACTTTTGGTCTTCAGCATCCAAATGGCGTGATTTGTTATCAAAGAAATGATCACATGCAGCCCTAAACCTCTTCCATACTGCATCAGACTGTTTGCGGGCAACCGGTCCAATCTGCTTCCACTGCTTCTGTAATGCAATAAGCTGATCTGTAACACCTTTCCAATCCTCGCTCTGCATAAGTGCCTCTGCCTTCTCACAAAGTTCCTCCTTTAGCTTTAGATTATCCTGCATTACATTCTTAAAGTTGTTATAATACTCCCTCTTTGCATCATAAAACTTGTCACATGCAGCCCTGAACCTGTCATAAATTTTCTGATTCTCCTTCTTTGACGCAAAACCTACATTTTTCCACTCAGCCTGCAACTGGTCCATTTTCTTTGAAAGTGTATTCCAATCATTGGAATTGTCGGGAGTACACCCTGCTATCTCCTCAGCCCTCTCGCACAAAACAGTCTTGGCCTCAAGATTTTTCTTCTGAGTATCTTTCAAATTCTCATAATACTGCTGATGTCTCTTGTTTATTGAAGAGGTAATAGCCTTGAATCTTTCCCACAACTGATCTCTGAACTCCTTGGCTACAGGGCCTATCTCCTTCCACTCCTCATGAAGTTTTTGAAGATCTTTAAAGGCATTCACTACATTCTCTTCCTTATCCAAAGCCTCAGCTTTGACACATAGCGCATTTTTTGCCTCAAGATTCTTCTTAAAGTCAATATCCCTGAACTCATTATTGATCTTTATATAGTCATAGAACTTTTCCACATAATGCTGATATGTATCAAGAAGGTCCTTAACCTTGGCCTGAGGTACCTGACCAACAGATTTCCATTTATTCTGAAGCTCTCTAAAAGCAGGGAATGTATAATTCACATCCTCAGCCTTCTCCAAAAGCATCTTAAGATCTTCAATAATTTGGACCTTAACTGCATAATTCTCCTCTTTAACCCTCTCAATATCCTGCATCAAAGTCTGTTTGCGAAGCTTGGCCTGAGCATACAGTTCCTTGAACTCAGCTTCCAAAGAAACAAGCACTGCCTGTTTCTCCTCATCTGCTTCAACTTTCTCTACATTAAGAGTGTTATAAAAGAGAGCCTTTAATGACTCAACCTTTTCATACATATCCTGAGTATCCTCAGAACCCAATATATCCTTCACTTGTTGAAGAATTTGGGCAACATCCAACGCCATGGTATCATTGCCTGGCGCCGCAGAAATTCTTTCTTTGTCCATAATACGCAGACTATAAATTTACAATCTTGCAAATATAGTAAAAATTGATAATAGGCTAACTATTTTATATCTTTGCCACAGAGTGATTTTTAGAGAGAAATTAGCTTAAATATGAGAATAGACATACTTACAGTTGTTCCGGAACTATTGGAAAGTCCACTAAACCATTCAATAGTACAAAGAGCAAAAAATAAGGGCCTTGTAGAGATTTACATCCATGATATCAGAGAATACGGCAAAGGCAACTACCATCAGGTAGATGACTACAGCTACGGAGGAGATGCCGGCATGATTCTTATGATAGAACCAATCTACACCCTCATCAACAAACTCAAACAAGAGAGAAACTACGATGAAATAATATATATGTCTCCCGACGGAAAAGTACTGGATCAGCCTATCGCCAACAGACTATCCTGTATGGAGAACATAATGATACTTTGCGGACACTATAAAGGTATAGACCACAGAATTCGTGAACACCTTATTACCAGCGAGATTTCCATTGGAGACTATGTACTCAGCGGAGGAGAACTGGCAGCAGCTGTTGTATGCGATGCTGTAATAAGACTTATTCCTGGAGCCATCTCCGATGAGACATCAGCCCTTAGCGACTGTTTCCAGGACAATCTTCTGTCGGCACCGGTATATACACGTCCTGCAAATTTCAATGGTTGGGAGGTTCCAAAAGTATTGCTGTCGGGAAACCCAAAACTAATTGCCCAATGGCAAGAAGAGCAGTCCCTTGAGAGAACTGCCCGTCTTAGACCTGATCTTCTTAAGAAATAATACGGAGACTACCAGCACTCCAGATCCTTCTGGATATCGGGCATACTCTCCTTTTTAAATACAGGGTCCTTGATACCCTGTTTTTTTTGTGCTCTATAATCAGTAAGAAGTCTCACAACATACTTACTCAATAGAGTAATAGCTACAAGATTACAAGCCGTCATACAAGCCATACACAAATCAGCAAGACTCCATGCTAGATCTAGCGAAGCTAAAGCTCCAAACATCACCATTCCGCAAACAAGCAGACGGAAAACAACCATAACAACCTTACTATTTGTAAGATATCGCACATTCGCCTCACCATAATAATAATTACCTATAATACTACTAAATGCAAAGAAAAGTATGGCAACTGCAACAAAAACATTTCCAGCTTCACCAATCTGACTAGTAAGTGCCGCTTGGGTAAGCTGAATACCATTTGCGCCGGAAGTAAACGCCACTCCACTGAAAAGAATAATGAAAGCAGTACAAGTACAAATAACAAGTGTATCGGTAAAAACGCCCAAAGTCTGAATCAAACCCTGCTTTACAGGATGGCTTACATCAGCTGTAGCTGCCACATTCGGAGCCGAACCTTCACCTGCCTCATTACTAAAAAGGCCTCGTTTAATACCGTTCATAAGTGCAGCACCAACCATACCGCCAAAAGCCTGATTCCATCCAAAAGCACTTGAAACAATAAGTTCCAAAACTTGTGGGATCTGCCTGAAATTAACTGCTACAATATACAACGCCAACAAAATATATCCTACAGCCATAACAGGTACCAATACAGAACTCACTTTAGCAATACGCTGAATACCTCCAAAAATAATAAAAAACGTAAAGCAGGTAAGAATAACACCTACTGTAACTGGATCAAAATTAAATGCCTGTTCAAACGCTGCACAAATAGTATTACTCTGAACAGAATTAAAAGAAAAAGGAAAAGTAAAAATAAGTAGAATAGCAAAAAGGGCTCCCATCCATGGCTTTTTTAAACCAATTTTCATATAATACGCAGGTCCACCAATAAAGGAATCCTTACCTTTAACTTTAAATAACTGGGCCAGAGTTGATTCTACAAAAGCTGAAGATGCTCCCAAAAGAGCAATAATCCACATCCAAAAAACAGCACCAGGACCTCCTACTGCAATAGCAGTCGCCACACCAGCCAAATTACCTGTACCTACTCTACTGGCCAAAGAAACCATAAATGCCTCAAAAGAAGAAATATGTTTCTTATTGTCATTATTAGAAGTTGAATCACCAAGCAGTCTCACCATCTCCCCAAGCATTCTGAACTGCAAGAAACGGGTCCTTAAAGAAAAATAAACAGCACATCCTATAAGCATTACTATAAGGACGTACGACCACAAAACATCATTAATTGACCCTATAAAAGAATTTAACGTTTCCATTATCTGTACTCTAAATAATTAAGGTGCAAATATACAGAAATGGAGACAAAATATCTAAACGATAATTATCAGAACCAAGGCAACAAACAAAATAATAATAGCAACAATTCGGGCATATTCAGCCAAACTTATAGGCTGATGCTTCTGTTTACGGCTATAATACTCCCTATGACCCATAATACTTTTATTTGAAACAACAACTAAAAGCAAAAAAAGTTCAAATAATAATCAAAAAAAAGACCTTCAGATTTTCATCTGAAGGTCTCTCAAGGTTGGCGGCTACCTACTCTCCCACTTGGTATAGCAGTACCATCGGCGCTAACGGGCTTAACTTCTCTGTTCGGTATGGGTAGAGGTGGATCCCCGTCGCTATTACCACCATTTCTTTATCGCTTTCTTGCTCTCGCAATGGTTGTTTTTTTCAGGTTACCAACCCGTATATGGTGTAAGAGAGAGAAAAAATATTAGTTATCTTGCTACGTTGTACCTTATTCAAGTACACGCTCCACAACTGAAGTGTCGGGCTATTAGTACCGCTTGACTTTGACATTACTGCCTTTACATCTGCGGCCTATCAACGTGGTAGTCTCCCACGACCCTATATGGAAATCTAATCTCGAGGCTAGCTTCGCACTTAGATGCTTTCAGTGCTTATCTAAACCGTACGTGGATACCCGGCGGTGCAGCTGGCGCCACAACCGGTAAACCAGAGGTACGTCCATCCCGGTCCTCTCGTACTAAGGACAGGCCCTCTCAAATTTCCTACGCCCACAACAGATAGGGACCGAACTGTCTCACGACGTTCTGAACCCAGCTCGCGTGCCACTTTAATCGGCGAACAGCCGAACCCTTGGGACCTGCTCCAGCCCCAGGATGTGACGAGCCGACATCGAGGTGCCAAACCGCTCCGTCGATTTGAGCT
>JAZLBB010000049.1:0-3470 GCA_045613465.1 Candidatus Egerieisoma sp. | reverse complement strand
GGTTAGAAACTACCTTAGCAATGTAGGCTTTATGGAGATTGAGACTCCATACCTTATCAAATCTACTCCAGAGGGAGCAAGGGACTTTGTGGTTCCAAGCCGTATGAACCCTGGAGAGTTCTACGCATTGCCTCAGAGCCCGCAGACTTTCAAACAGCTTTTGATGGTTGCAGGTTATGACAAATATTTCCAGATTGTACGTTGCTTCAGAGATGAGGACTTGCGTGCAGACCGTCAGCCTGAGTTTACTCAGATAGACTGCGAGATGTCATTTGTAGAGAGAGAGGATGTTCTAAACACATTTGAGGGTCTTGCAAAAGCATTGTTCAAAAACGTTTTGGGCAAAGAGCTTGTAGGTGACTTCCCTAGAATATCTTATGCAGATGCAATGGAGTATTATGGTTCAGACAAACCAGATATCCGTTTTGGCATGAAGATGAACACAGTAACTTCTATGCTTCAGGGTAATGGTTTCTCTGTTTTCGACCAGGCTGAGTACATTGGTGCCATTGTAGCTGAGGGTTGTGCAAATTATACCAGAAAACAGCTTGATGAGCTTACCGAGTGGGTAAAACGCCCTCAGGTTGGAGCAAAAGGTTTGGTTTACATCAAACTTGGCGCAGACGGTATCAAATCATCAATTGACAAATTCTATACTGCAGAGCAGCTTCAGGCGGTAGCTGTGAAAATTGGAGCTAAAGAGGGTGATTTGATTCTTATTCTGTCGGGAGACAAAAAGAAAATGCAAGGTGCATTGGGTACTCTACGTCTTGAGATGGGTAACCGTCTTGGTTTGAGAGACAACTCTGTTTATGCGCCGCTATGGGTATGCGACTTCCCTCTATTGGAGTGGGACGAGGAGACTCAGAGATTCTATGCTATGCACCATCCTTTCACTGCACCAAAACCTGAGGATATGGATAAATTCTTCAGCAACAAGAAAGAGGATTTGGAGCAGGTTAATGCAAATGCATACGACTTTGTCCTTAACGGTACTGAGGTTGGTGGTGGATCTATCAGAATCCACGACTCCAAGATTCAAGAGCGTATGTTTGAGGTTCTTGGCTTCAGCAAAGAGGATGCAGATTACCGCTTTGGATTTATCATCAACGCATTCAAATACGGTGCACCTCCTCACGGCGGTATCGCATTCGGATTTGACCGTTTCTGCTCATTGTTCGGCGGCCAGGAGACTATCAGAGACTACATCGCATTCCCTAAAAACAATATGGGCCGCGACGTAATGCTTGATGCCCCAAGTATGATTGACAATGCTCAGATGGAGGAGCTTTTCCTTGTAAGCACAGCTAAAAGAGAGGAGAAATAATCTTCCCGACAATTGATTGACAATACATGAGGGTGACTCAAAAGGTGGAAATTTACCCTTTTGAGCCACCCTCTTTAAAATATAGGAGACCTTAGAAATGAGCATGGAACAACAGATACAACAGGACATTAAGGCTGCAATGCTTGCAAAGGAGAAAACCCGCCTTGAGTCTTTAAGGGCAATTAAGGCTGCCATTACACTTGCAAAAACTGCAGACGGCTCTGAGAGCATCGCAGATGAGGCAGTTGTAAAGATTATCCAGAAACTTGTAAAACAGCGCAAGGAGACCGCAGAAATCTACAAGCAGCAGAACAGGGAAGAGCTTGCAGCACAGGAGCTTGCCGAGGCAGCAGCAATGGAGGTTTACCTTCCAAAGCAGCTGGGCGAGGAGGAACTTGAGGCTGAACTTAAGAAAATCATTGCACAAGTAGGTGCAACCGGTCCTCAGGATATGGGCAAGGTGATGGGCACAGCAACCAAGGCTCTTGCAGGCAAAGCAGAGGGCAAAGCAATATCTGCACTTGTAAAGAAACTGCTATAAACGCAATATCAAATACCGCTGCGCCTTCCAGCTGTAAGGCGCAGTTTTTTAATGCAACGTGCCCATTAGGACGTCGTTCCAATGGGCAAAAACGTGAAAAGTGATGAAAATTGGAGATAAAGTAAGGTTCCTCAACCAGACAGGTGGGGGAATGGTTGTAGGTTTTGGAAAGAAAGGTTGGGTAACAGTTGAGGATGAGGAGGGGTTTGAGATTCCTGTTCCGGAGAGGGAGTGTGTTGTAGTGGAGGAGAATGCTGTAGCGGCTGAGGGTAAGAACATTCAGACCAAAGATGGCGAGAAACTGAACATTGCACTGGCATACGACAAGGCCGGAGCCGGATTTGCATGCTCAATGGCCAACGAGTGCAACTACAACCTGCTGGTAACCTACTCCGTGCAAACCGTAAAGAAAGACGGCACCACCGCACACCTCACAATGTTTGCCGGCGAGGTAATCCCTTACGAGGTAAAGGAGCTGTTCAGGTTTGGAAAAGAGGAACTCAATGATTTCTCCAAAAGGGTACTTGTAAGAATTGTTTCTTTCAAGAGGGGCCAGGTGATGAAAAACACCAATTCCCACGAACTTAAACCGGTAATTGAGAAAGACTTTGTACTGGACCCAATCAACCTCCTCAAAGACGGTATGTACAGGGAAAACGACTACACCACCGGCAAGTCTTACATAATCCCGATAGTGAATGAGAACGTTAAGGAACTCCCGCTGATCCAAACCGCAGATGACGACAAACTCAGACAGGCACTGAAGGAAAAATTCCAGGGGGAGAAAGAGAGTGCACCTGCCGGAAAGCAGGGGTCCGGAAACGGATCCGGTGCCGGCAGCGGCAACAGCTCCGGCAACAGAGCATTCATCAACGGCAAATGGATAGAAATGAACAGAAGCAACAAAGATGCCGTTGAAGAGAAGGCTCTCATCAAGACATCCGCTTCAGGCATCCTAGAGGTAGACCTGCACGCCTCAGCCCTATTGGAAACCACAACCGGAATGGACAATACCGCCATCCTAAAATATCAGATGGAGAAATTCAATGAGGCAATGAAAACAGTTATCCGCAAAAAAGGACAACGCATTGTCTTTATCCACGGCAAAGGTGACGGCGTACTCCGCAAAGCTATCCTCGCAGAACTCAAGACCAAATACCCTACTTGCCGCTGGCAGGACGCTTCTTTCAAGGAGTACGGTTACGGGGCTACAATGGTTACGGTGTAGGGTTGGAATCAGTTTACTGATCAGCAAGTGAGAAAATAATACAACTGCCAACGTTAGGGAACAATTGAACCCTACGTTGGCAGATTTGTTTGGAGGAGAGAAGCATATGTTCCATTTTGGAACGAACTGGAGCAATTATCGCATCAAGGTTATAGAACTTGACTTTTTCTGTAGAAATACCTCTTGCACCACTCTGCGCGGTAATTAAAAATTCTTTAATTACCAGCTCTGGCTCAAGCTCCCCTGAGCCAAATATGTTTTTAAAATGATATGATACATTGGGAACTGTGACGCTAAAAAGCTCAGCAATACCTTTCTGATTCATCCAAATGGTTTCGTTAATAGCATCAACCTGTACACTAATTTCACCTTCT
>JAZLBB010000048.1:0-9374 GCA_045613465.1 Candidatus Egerieisoma sp. | reverse complement strand
TGATGAGTGGATCTTTTCAGTAAGAGACAGATACGTTTTAAAGAGACATCTCCTGGATGGCATCTGCTACGAGAAAATTGCTGAGGAGGTCAGTCTCTCAACACGTTACACCAAAGATGTTGCTGCCAGATCAATGAAGATTTTAAAACAGCACACCAATATATCACATTAACCTCACCAACAAAGCCCTCGGACATCATTGTCCGGGGGCTTTTTCTACATTAATCTTATATTTATGAATCCCACAATCCAATTTTACACTGGCAGGCTGGTAAGTTGCGGTTTCTCACAGCATGAGGCTGTGAGGACAGTCTGCTCTTTTCTCAAAGAATACAGCGAGAAGGATCTCCATTCATTCATAATTTCATTAGAAAAGGACATATTTAATCATGTGGATCAAGTACAATGCTAATCCGGTTGCCAATAGGACAGAGGACTGCGCTATCAGAGCTGTGGCAGTCGCTCTGGATATTCCATGGGATGATGCATTTGATCTCATTGCCAGGAGCTCCAAAGCCATGGGAGAGGTCATGCATCTCAATGCAGCATTTGGAGCAGTCCTGAGAGCGCATGGTTTTACCAGGCATATTATCCCCAACAGATGCCCTGACTGCTATACTGTGGCAGATTTTTGCAGGGACCATCCTGAGGGGATTTATGTCCTCGTGTGCGGATCACATGCAGTTGCCTGCATATCCGGCAATTGGATAGATACCTGGGACTCAGGATCACAGATACCAATTTATTACTGGGAGGATAACAACAATGGCATTTAATAACGGTTTCCCCATGGGATATCCTCAGATCTATCCCCAGATGCCGGGATATACACCACCACAAATGCAAATGCAGATGCAGCAACAGCAGCAACAGCAGGCCGGATTGACATGGGTCCAGGGTGAGGCCGGGGCAAAAAGTTTCCTTGTGGCACCAAATACAACAGTGGATCTCTGGGACTCTGAGGCTCAGGTCATATACTTAAAATCTGCAGATGCCTCCGGCATGCCCAGCATGAAGATCCTGGACTATACCATCAGGGACAGCGCAAATCTGCCTCCGAAAACTCCGGCAAACAGTCCTGAGTATGCAACCAAAAACGAGGTTGAGACCATCAAGGATGATCTCAGGCATGAAATTGATCAGATAAAGGAGAGCCTTGGAATTGAATAAATTATATGACCAGATCGGACCACAAAATCCCTATAAAAACATGATGCAGCAGTTTGAGCAGTTCAAAAAGAATTTCACCGGAAATCCCCAGGAAAAGATCCAGCAGATGCTTAACTCCGGCCAGATTACTCAGCAGCAATACAATGCAGCTGTCCAAAAGGCCAACATGATCAAGTCAATGTTTGGTATGTAGGCCACAAGGCCCTCATATAGATACTATCAACCGGCTCATCAAAAGTGATGAGTCGCTGACCGCAATAATTAGCGGTAGAAAGGACATCAAAATGGGTTTAACAGATGAAAACGGAATGAACACCACAATGTTGGTAGGCCCCACATCAGCTCCCTATGCTCAGGGCACTGGCTTTGGCAATGCCTTTGGCGGTGATGGCTGGTGGATCCTGCTCCTTTTCCTGCTCCTTGGCAATGGTGGCTGGGGCAACGGATTTGGAGGATTTGGTGGAGGAGCTGCAGGTGATCTCTATCCCTGGATGAATCAGAGCAACCAGATCAATGGTGGATTTAGGGACCAGCTCATCAATGACAACATCACAGAGATCAGATCCGGTGTCACAGGACTCCAGTCACAGCTCTGTGGTTGCTGCTCAGATGTGCAGATGGCTCTTGCAAATGGCTTTGCAGGAGTTGAGGCAGGAGCCAATGCAAGACAGATTGCAAACATGCAGCAGGCATTTGGCGCTCAGACAGCTGTCACACAGGGGCTCAATGACATTGGCATGAGTCTCCAGAATTGTTGCTGCGAGAACAGAGCCGGCATTGCCGATCTCAAGTATACGGTAGCAACAGAAAACTGTGCCGATCGTACCCAGTCAATGCAGAATACTAGGGACATTATCGACTCTCAGACAAGGGGCACACAGGCCATTCTTGACAAGCTCTGTCAGCTTGAGCTGGACAACTACAAGGGACAGCTTGCCCAGGCACAGAGGGACAATGTTGGCTTACAGAATCAGCTCAACATGGCTAACCTTGCAGCATCACAGGTTGCTCAGACAGCAGATCTCAGAGCCAACCAGGCAACTACGGCCAACCAGCTCATCAGTGAGCTCAGATCCTGCCCTATCCCATCCATGCCTGTCTATGGACAGACTCCTATCTTTACATGCAACCAGAACGGAACCGGCTGCGGATGTGGCTGCGGAATGTAAGGAGGTAAATCTATGGGAGCCGAGTATTCAGCAAATGCAGCGCAGACAGTGCCTGCAGGCAGTAGCGTGATTTTCACAGAGTCCCCGGTCCCTTGCAATCGTGGTCTCGTTTACCACAGGGACGGATCAGGGATTTTCCGACTCGCAAATAAATTTTTCAGACAGAACATCCAGAGCTGCTGGAAACGCAATAGCAATTATCAGGTGGCTTTCCATGCAAATATTGCGATCCCGGAGGGACAGACAGCACCTGATGAGGGCATCCAGCTCTCAATTGCCATTGATGGAGAGGTTGATCCATCCAGCACAATGATCTCTGATGTAACCGTTGTGGGAAATTTTGACAACGTTGGAGCAGATGTCATTGTCACAGTACCCTATCTGTGCGGATGCTCATCTGTCTCAGTCAGGAACACCAGCACAATCCCTGTGATCGTGCAAAATGCTAATTTAGTAATTAACGGATAAGGAGGGAAAACAGATGCACAAGCTGATCGAGTATATCTGTGATGAGCTGGAAAAAGTTGAACAGCAGACAGAGACCGGCAAGCTCTCAATGTCAGATCTTGAGTATGCAGACAAGCTGGCTCATCTCAAAAAGAACCTCCTCAGAGCGGATGAGCTCATGGAAAAGGGTTACTCTGGTGATGTCAGGAGGTATCCCTTTTCCTACAGAGGAGGGATGTCCTACGAGGACGGAGGGAGATCCTATGATGGGAGATCCTACGAAAACGGCAGAGCCTATGACGGAGGCAGGTCCTACGATAACAGAGGCAGAGGCAGCCAGGCCCAAAGGGACTCAAGAGGTCGCTACTCCTCCAGATACATCAGAGACGACTACTCCATGAACACAGATGAGATCGTGCATGACCTGCGCAGTCTCATCAACATGGCACCTGATGAGAGGATGAGACAGGAGCTCCAGAGAATCACCACCAAAGTGGAGCAGATGGATGACTGATCATCCATCCTGTGCTATAATGATTTAAAGGTTAGCGGAGCAAGATCACTCATCTTGTAAGCAAAAGAATCCCCGGAGTCGTGTGGTTACACTCCGGGGATCTTTTTTATGCCCATTTTTAAAGTCAATGAAAAAACAGTGCAATTTTATGGCAATTTCATGGCATTGACATTTTATTATTTTCGCACAACTTAAACGCAACTCAAACGCAACTCAAACGCAATTCAAAAAAAAGAAAAAATTTTGCGTTTTTGATATTTAAAATGTGCAATCCTCCGCTTTTACTCGCTCAAAACTCAATACAGAGCAAAATTATTTTATTTCCGAATATCATATACAAAATTGAAACTTTATTATATACTTTTGGTGGGGAAAGTAATACCAAATACACCACAAAGGGGACTATTCACATGAAAGTTATTGCTGTTGCTAATCAAAAGGGTGGAGTGGCTAAGACCACCACCACCTACAATCTGGCCTGCGCAAAAGCCATGCAGGGCAAAAAAGTCCTGATGATCGACCTCGATCCTCAGGCAAGTCTCACCATCAGCTGTGGCATCATCCCGGACAGCGAGTCGGAAGATGATCACAATATATGCGATCTCTTTGATCCTGCAGTGGATCCAAGGGCCTGCGCATATACTGTCGATGCCACAGGTCTTGACAATCTTTATATCATCCCGTCAGACATCGATCTGGCCTACACAGAGACCAAGCTGATCATCGGAAGAAATCCAGACGTGCAGCTTAAGAGAGCAGTGAGAAAACTGGCTCCATATTTTGACTACTGTTTTATCGACTGCCCTCCTCAGCTCGGAAAGCTCCTGGTCAATGCTCTGGTCGCTGCAGATGCAGTCATCATCCCGGTCAAAACAGAATTATTGTCATACAAAGGACTCCCGGCTCTTTTGGATACCATCGAGAGCATCAGATCGGAAGAAGGAGAGGACTCCCTCAATCCGGATCTTAAGATAGCCGGAGCCATCGGCACGTTGTATGAGAAAAACGTCAATGATCACAAGGACGTGCTGGAGCTAATCAGCAGGAAGGTCAATGTCATCGGCACCGTCGGTAAAGCTGCCATTGTAAACAAGGCTATCATCCAGGGCAAACCTGTTGTCCTGGCAGCAAGAAGATCCGAGGCTGCAGCAGCATATATGAGTATCGCAGATGCGGTATAAAAAGTAATACTATTCAAACCATTATAGTATTAAAACAATACCGAAACGGTATCAATAGAATCACTTAAGAAGGAGACAAAAAATGGGCATGTTATTAGATAAAATGGACGAACAGGAACAGAACAAAAAGAATAAAGTCACTCACAAGAGTGCTGCCAAAAAGATCATGTCATCATCCAAAAAGGACAGGCAGATCTCTGTCAAGATGAGCTCCGAGATGTACAATCAGTTTACTCAGATCAATAAGGCCCGGGGCATGTCAAACAACAGCACAATCAACATGATCATCGCTGAGTACATCAGAGAAAATGCCAGTTGGCTGGAGTAGTAAAAATACTTAATTCGCATAACTAAATGAGAGAAATAGTAATTGACTATTGCGCTCAATTTTTATCCCTTATTATATATCAGCATTATAATAAGAGATAGGAAAACAAAAACAATGATATCTCTCAAATGCCCTATTTATGCGGATTTGAGAGTACATTGTTAAAAGTTAGATATTATCGTGTGGCAATAATGATATTATCGTGTGGCAATAATAAAGATATCGCCTGACAACTATTAGAATATCAAAAAAATGATATTAACAATATTAAATATGTGATATTCTAATATAAAAAAAGTGATATTAACAAGGGGAGTAAAAATGGGACAAACAACAATTATTGAGACAGTCACAGAGGATCTGTTTACTGCCGAGGATGGGGTCATATCATCAAGCACCAAGAGAGCTGTCAAAAAAAGCAAAATAGAGCCTACGGATGAATTTATAAAGGTATCTAAATATCTAAATGTCATTTTTGCATATAATAATATACCACTCAAATTGGTGCCAATTAGCCTCCTGATAGCTCAAGAGATGGAGTTTAAAACGAATCAGATCTATTTATTGATAGAGCGCAAAAAGGAATTTGCCAAGATGTTGGACATGTCTCTGGTCAGAGTCAATGCTCTGATCGGAGAGTGTGAGAAGTATAACATTATCAGGAGACAGAGCAGAGGGGTCTATGAGGTCAACAGTTTTCTCTTTTCTACCGGGTCAATTGTTGAGACAAGACAGCTGCAGGCTCACTTTGATTTTCAAAATGATGTATTTATAGCAAAAGGTGTCCAGACAAACACAATAAATGGAGTCACAGTCAGGAAAGCAGTTGCAAACAAAAAGACAAAGAACGATAAACAGATCCCAGGGCAGATGTCTATGTTTGACAAAGACAAATCTGAGGACCAAGAGAATCCTAAAACTACAAAGAATAAATTTAATAATTTTCCTCAAAACAAAATTGATTTTGAGGAATTTGAGCGCCAAATGCTTGATAATTAGTGGAAATTACTGCAGTCTAATGGGAGGAGGTGCAAAGAGTTTTTAACAGATCTGCAGTCAATATAAAAAAGGAGATAATAAAATGGATAATGAGTTGAGCAGCTTTAATGCTGCAATAGTAAAGAAAAAGGTCGATAAATATTGCAAAGACCATGAGACAACGGTTGCTGAGTTTATGCGTATGAACGGCATCCACATGAGCACATCGACCTTTTACAGCTGCCTGTATACTGGCAGGATGAGAAATGGGTATATCAAGCAGTTTAAAACTGCATTGAGACTCCATGAAAAGACAATATACACTCCCAGCAAATGGCTTAAGGAAGAAATAAAGAGCAAGATCCCTCAGAAAAGCCGGAGCCATGAGCGCACAATCCCTATAAACGGAGAATACCTTGAGGGCCTATGCAGGGACTATATGGAAAGGGAGAAAATATCAGTCAATGATTTCGAGCGTTTATTTACATGTAATCACACACATTACATCATGGATCACTGCAAACTGGGAAAGCTAACTCCCTCAAAGCTCGAAAAAGTCATTGAGGTTGTTGGCGGAGATATTGAAAAAGCCAAGTCAGTGCCAAAAAAGCAAGCAGATCCTCAGGAGGTAATAGGAATGCCGGATCACGATCTGGTCCAGATGTTTGGGTTTCCAAGAATCAGTCAGCTTTATCGTTTAGCAATATATGAAAAAGAAAAAGGCCTGCTGCAATAAGCAGACAAGCCATTTTCAAAATTTAACAATAACATAATAACATAATATGTTATTATGTAAATTATGTAAATTATAAAGTCGCAGGATCATCTCCTGCGACTTATTTTTTCGGCATGACTCTTGATCTGCTGCTCCAGCAGCTCCTTTTGTTTTATCATCTCATCCATCTCATCAATCAGCTGCGCTTTTTCACTTAAAAAATCATCTAGCTCCGGGCAGGTGTCCCATCCATACATCATGTTGGGTGTGACCTTGAATAGCTCACAGAGCTGATCCACTATCTCCACATCGGGAGTATTCAGTCCTCGCTCCCAGTTCGATATCACGTTAGGACTGCGGTGGACTACTTTGGCCACATCGGCCTGAGACATCCGTCTCAATAATCTGAAATTCTTAATCTGTTCACCTATGTTCATTCGATCATCCTCTTGTGCAAATTTCACAACAAAAACCAACCCAAAATCAATAAAACTGATTATAAAAAGTCGAATTATGCCATATTCGGAATTGAGTTTAAATATATTTTAATCTCGGATATCAGATGAATCAATCGTCTACACAATTTCGTCATTTTGCATTATTGAGCACTGTAAAAATGAGGTCTAATATTAATACATCAGAAATTCAGATGTCAATTTTACGGAGGAGCAATGAAAAATGGTCTATGAGAATGTGGCCAGGGAGATCAAGAGACGGAAGATCCCACAGAAAGCTGTCGTTGAAGGGACAGGGATCAGCCAGCCGAAAGTCTCCGCAACAATGTCGGGTAAAAGGAAGATGACTCCGGAGGAGCTGTTCAAGTATTGCAGATTTCTGGGAGTCGATCCGAATTATTTCTCCGACGAAAAATAAAGGAGGACATATGCAAGATCGAGGGGGCAGAAGATCCGGGGGAAGGATCCTCTGCAATTATGGAAAAAGTTTAATTATTTTTGTGGGGGGATTGATGCTCGGCCTATATCTGACAGGCCACATCACAGCTCTGGCATCAGATCAGAGCAGTCCAAGTCATCCGATTATCACCGAGGATGACGGAATCCCAGATGATTTACATGAGATTTTTGAAAAAGTGGCAGCAGAGTACGATCTCTGCCCGGAGCTCCTTGAGGCAATGGCCTATAGGGAGTCGAGATTTATCCCGACAGTCAAAAGTGGCAATCACTACGGACTGATGCAGATTAACGTAAAAGTCCATGCTGACAGGATAAAGAAATATGGATGGACGGCCATGGATATGTATGACCCTGAGAAAAATATCACAGTGGCAGCAGATCTCCTGTCAGAGCTGTTTGAGACCTATGGAGATGATGATCCTGTTATCCTGGGCATTTACTCCGGAAACTGGAAAGCTGTGAACTATTTCAAAGAGACCGGGATCATGTGCCCATACATGGCAGATGTCCTGAGCCGGAGCGCAGTATACGAGCGCCTCCATGGAAAATAGGACAAAAGAAAAGACTTGAGACTGTGGGGGCAGCTCAAGTCTGTTGGGGGGAGTAGTTCCACAATTGTATGAACTATATTGCTTTGCTGATTTAATTATATCACGAGACTCCCAGCGCTCAATAAAATCCCCGAGAAATATGGCTTTAAAGTAAAGATTAAAATATTAACTTTATTGACCGAGACCATGAGTCAATAAAAATATGACAGGGGAGTCAGATATATGTACTGGATGAGGACGATCTGGGCTGGGGATTACTGCCTGGTTAAAAAATGCACTCCAAAAGGGTTCGGTGCCCCATTAAAGCAGCGGATCAAACGTCATAAGGAGACACCGGAGACCATGATCAAATACAACAACCAGAAGAGAGCGGAGAAGATCCAGCTCCTGATCCTTGCAAATTTCAAAAAAGGATATCACGCAACACTGGATTATCCCAAGGAAAAGCGCCCTGAGACCTATGAGGAGGCAGAAAAGAACCTCCAGACAACACTATATAAGGTCTCAAGGAGGCTCAAGAGGCAGGGGAAACAGTTTAAATATATAGCGGTCACAGAGAGAGGCAAAAAGGCAGCAGCTCTCCACCACCATCTCATCATCGAGAGGGATGAGGATGTGGTCCATGAGCTTTTTGAAATCTGGGGAGACAGAATCCACCTCTCAGTGATGTACGATGAGGGCCAGTATAAGGACCTGGCTAAGTATCTGGTCAAGATCGAGACCAAAGAGGAGCAGACCAAGGGTCGCAGCAAGTACCACCGCTCTCGGAATCTCAAAAAGCCATTGGAGAAGTCAGGACTCTGCTCCGGATCTTTTGATGAGGAGCCCATGATCCCGGAGGGATACGAATATGTCGAGGGCACCCTCAGGAATGGCATAAATGAGGTCATCGGCATCAGATATCAGCACTATATGCTCAAAAAGCTCCCGGACATGCGACCATGTCCTCCCGGTAATGGAAAAGAGGACAAGAAGTGTATAAAAAGGGAATCGATTTTTACAAGGCTCAAAAATAAATTGTTAAGGAGGCATCATGAGGATCGAGGTATACATACTCTGCAATAGATATCCAATGATCCAGCGTACCGCAACAGCCAGATGGATAGTGGCAGCATATGACGGTGACAACCTCTCTCCTGTCCTCATCTGGAAACGTGACGGAGTGGTGGTATCATCAAGATCCACCAACAAGAGGTCATCTGTGGTTGCCCTCAGGGATGCTCTCAAGAGATTCACCAAGCCTGCGATCATCAACCTCTATATCGAGGATCCTTTTGTCCGGCACATGATGCAGACCAACATGCCACACCGCTGGAGCATCAACAGATGGACCAAGTACAGATATGGACAGGATATCAAGTATGTCGAGATCTGGAAGGAAATATATGCTCTCATGAAGGGCCATGC
>JAZLBB010000047.1:0-35448 GCA_045613465.1 Candidatus Egerieisoma sp. | reverse complement strand
AAAGAAGTGCCGGACGCTTTTGCAAAAGCATCCAGCACTTTGAAACCTATATTGTGACGGGTATCTGCATATTCAGCACCAATATTGCCCAATCCTGCAATAAGAAAATTCATACCCGTTATACAATTATTCAGTTATAATTATTTTTTACCTGCTTTAGCAGCTGCAGCAGCACCTAGAGCAGCACGAGTCATCTTAACAGCACAGATGATAGTTGCTTTAGGAGAAACGATGTTGATACCCTCGTAGCTAAGGTCACCAGCAACAATAGTTTTACCAAGACCCAAGTTAGTGATATCTACCTCCAAAGTATCAGGAAGGTTCTCCATAGGAGCAGAAACTTTAAGTTTTCTTGCTGAAACCATTAGTTTACCACCCAATTTAACACCCTCTGAGTTACCTGTAATAACTACTGGAATATCAATGACAACTGGTTTCTCAGGGTTGATAGCCAAGAAGTCTGCGTGTAGAGCCTCATCAGTTACAGGATGATACTGAATAGCGTGGAATACGCACTGGTATGATTTACCATCAACATCAATGTCAATAATGTATGATGCAGGAGTGTGAGTGATTTTTTTCAACTCTTTAGCATCTAGTGAGAAGTTTACGTTCTCAACGTTGTTACCGTAGATAACGCAAGGAACCTGCTCATTTCTACGAATCTGTTTTAGGCTCTGTTTGTTGCCAATGTTTCTGGCAGCGCCTTTAAGTGAAATGTGTTTCATTGTTTTTTAATAAATTATGTGTTACTCAGTCTGGTGTTTCCAGACCCCATTGCACCAAAAAGCAGTGCTAAAAAATATGCCCACTTTTTGTGAGCCGCAAAAGTAGTTATTTTTAGTTAAAAATCAAATATTATAATCAAAAAGGGCGGCCTCATTTCAGCCGCCCTTGAGTTTTTATTGTTTTTTCTTTCTCAGATCCTCATTTCCATTAACATACTCTTTGTATAAGCCCTTTCTGTCGGGAAGATGATCAAGATTTCCAAGGCCATACATTATAATGGCATGTACAATTGAAGTGTGCTCCTGATACTCAGGGATACTCTTGTTATACAAATCTCTCTCTGTATGCCATATCTCACCATAATTGAAATTATATCCCTTTGGATCTCCCAAGGTTAGGTTGAGCGACGGACATCCGTTCATGACAAAATATGCATGGTCCGATCCCCCTGCATTTGTAGGCACAGGGCCAGGAGTCCCCTCATTTTTCTTTACCTCAAACGGGAAATCAGGATTGACACCATTGATTGGAGCACATACTTTTACATAGTCATCATACATTGCAGGTGGAACAGTAATTCCAAGTGGCACAAGTGGGCCACCATCTCTGTTGAAATAGTTTGCAATCTTGTTCAAATCAACACAACCGCTCTCAACAAAATGCTTGCTGCCCCACAATCCAAACTCCTCTGCGGCCCATACACAGAACAACAAAGTCCTTTTTGGCTTTGCTCCCGACAGCGCAAGAAGTCTTGCCGCCTCCATTGTTGGGGTAACTCCTACACCACAATCAACTCCACCAGTAGCAACATCAAATGCATCCAGGTGACCTCCACAAAGTACATACTCGTCGGGATACTCAGAACCCTTCATAACTCCAATTATATTATGGAATTTTACAGGTCCCATTTTAAAATGGTTTCTGATATCGAATTCCAGCTGGAAATACTCCCTTCTCTCCACCATTTTCTCTATCTCGGCATACTGATCTTCGTTAAGTTTGATATCGGGAATAGTTGGAAGTGTCTCCCAGGTCATATCCATACAGTTCTTTCTGTCATAAAGTGCCCTGATAGGAATTTCTGAAGACTGGATGATACCCAATATACCTGCCTCAACCATTTCTTTATAGAACAGTGCAGGCTCATATTCAAGTTCTTTCATCTTCTTTGGCTCCGGAGCAGGTTGCCCTTTCTTTGTTTTAGGAGGATTTGTCTTAAGATTTCTGTTGTACATCCTAATCTGCTGGTTCTCCTTTTCAATCTCTGCATTCTTTGCAATTTTTAGGGCACGCAAACTGTCTCCCTTTGCAGAATAATCTATAGGCCAACCGCTGTTCTTTCCACCAATAAGTACCCAAGCCCCTTTCAACTGGCCTTTCATCCTTTCAAACTCCCCTTTTGTTCTTGGTTCTTTTACAACGTGTCCTCTCTGTACACCTTTAGTGCCGGCTGTATAAGAAGGGGTTGCAAAATGAAGAGTTGCACCGCTACCTCCCAACATGCGTCCAAACCATGGTCCACGGTTAAATCCTACAGGCATAGCATCAACCTCCTGACGCCAAACCTCCAGCCCCCATTTCTTAAACATATACTCAACCCAATCAGAAGCATTCTCATAAGCATCAGAACCCACAAGTCTTCCTCCAAACCTATTTGACAACACATCCAAATACTCCATTGTACGGTTATCTGTTGTACCTGTCTCAATTACCTTTGCAATTACAGGATCTTTTTCCTGACCCCTCAATCCTGTTAGGGAAACAAGGGTTAGAGCAACGATTGTCGCTCCAAGTCTAAAATAGTTTTTCATATAATATAGAGTTTTATTTTTGTCTCTTCAAATAGAGGTGTATTGTCACCCCTATTCCGCACACCAGTAAAATAATCACTACAGGGAGCCTGTCCCTATAGAGTACCATTGCCACACCAAGAGTGATCCATAAAGTTAATAAAATTCTCCTTAGCACTGCAGGCTCTATTCCATTTCTTGAGAAATAAGAATACACATAAGGTGCAAGTCTTCTGTTGGAAAGGATCATTTTTACACCTTTTTTACTGGATCTCATATACAACCAAATTGCCAACAGTAAAAATGGTGTAGTAGGTAAAATGGGGAGAAACATCCCTAAAGTTGCCATAACCACACATAAAGTAGCCATTACTATGTATATGTATTTTCTCATTTTTTATTAACTTTGACAAAGATAAACCTAAATTTTAAAACTATGCCTCTAACGCAGCTTCTTCATCTTCCTATCTTCTCTTTTACTGAGTTTGTAAATAATCTGTCTGGAGTATTATGGGGATGGCCAACTATAATTCTTTTGTTTGGTACCCATTTATACCTAACTGCAGTTCTGAAATTTCCACAAAGAAAAATTTTCACAGCTATAAAGTTGTCTTTTACTAAAGATGAGGGGGCTTCTGGAGATGTAAGCCAGTTTGGAGCACTTGCAACCTCATTGGCAGCTACTATTGGTACGGGAAATATTATTGGTGTGGCAACGGCAATCACACTTGGTGGTCCTGGTGCAGTACTTTGGTGCTGGATGGCAGGCTTCTTTGGAATTGCAACCAAATACGGTGAAGGTCTGCTGGCCATCAAATATAGGGTAAAGACTCCCGACGGCACAATGATTGGAGGTCCAATGTATGCCCTTGAAAGAGGACTTAAGATGAAATGGCTTGCAGTACTATTCTGCATATTTACAGCAATTGCAGCATTTGGTATTGGCAACTCGGTACAATCTAATGCAATTGCTTCCCTTCTTGCCCAACCAGGATTATTGGGTGAATCATACACAGGAATATCTACCCAAATAACAGGATTGGTAGTGGCATCATTGGTAGCACTTGTCATATTATTTGGAGTGAAGGCCATTGCAAGAGTATGCGAAGCTCTTGTACCATTTATGGCCATATTCTACATTTTGGGATGTATAGCAATTTTGTTTATAAATTGGGAATATATTTTGCCTGCAATTAATCTTATTGTCGAGTCAGCATTTACACCACAGGCTGCAGGAGGTGGATTTGTTGGTGGAACAATTTTGTTGGCTGCCCGTTTTGGTATTGCCAGGGGACTATTCTCAAATGAATCCGGTTTGGGTTCTGCCCCTATTGTTGCTGCCGCTGCACAAACACGAAATCCTGTAAGACAGGCTCTTGTATCCTCATCTGCAACATTTTGGGATACAGTGGTTGTATGTGCCCTTACAGGAATAGTAATTGTGAGCAGCATTATTGCATATCCGCATATTAGCATAAATGATGGCGCCAAACTCACACATATGGCATTTGCCGAGATCCCTTATATTGGAACTCCAATCCTTATTATAGGTCTGATTACCTTTACTTTCTCAACCATATTGGGATGGAGCTACTACGGAGAAAAAGCCATCCAGTACATAGCAGGACGCAAAACAATATACGTATTTAGAGTACTTTGGATTATTGTAGCTTATATAGGTGCCAATATTGATCTTGCTCTTGTTTGGAGTCTTGCAGATTGTGCAAACGCCCTTATGGCATTCCCTAACTTGATTTCGCTACTGTTGTTAAGTAAAGTAATAGTAAAGGAAACCAATAAATATCTCTGGGGAAACAGATTGGATGAATATTCCCACGAGGAACCACCAACAATAGAGGATTAAACGGAAGAAGTAACCAAAATCATACATAAAAAACTCCCCGTTAGAAGCTTCTAACAGGGAGTTTTGTCTTAAAGAAAGTATTATAATTTTCTATTCTGTATACTGTATATACCCGGTATCCTTATTCCAACGGAATTTTGAGTAGTAATCCAATAGTGTTGAATCTGCTTTTGGACTTGGTATATATGTACTCAAACCAGAGAATTTGTCCTTGTCTATCTTTGTTCCAAGGAAATTTGGAGTAGAAGCCTTGTAGATTACCGCCTCATTCAGGGCATTGATAAAATCGTCTGCACCATCTCCTGCAAGCTGCTTCATCATTCCCTGAAAATCATAGAACCAATGCTTATTGCTTCTGTAGTATTTTTGCACTGCAGTGGTATCTATCCTTATAGCATTCAAATTTCCTCCACTACCATAATTTTCAAACAATCTCTTTGCCTGGGCAGCCACTTCATCCAATTCTGAGGTCTTGACTACAGAAATAGTAGCAGACCTGTCCAAACCACTCTGCTCATTATAATAGTTGAAATACTCCTCAGCCACCGACTCCAGCTCCATAGGTGTCTTGAATATATACTCCATTATTTTTGCATAAGGGAAACCATCTGACATCACTTCTGTTGGAGACGCTATTACATAATCTGCCAAATCCTTAAGTTCATATGCCACCTCTATTCCTCCCATAAGACATGCATCAAATAGGACAAAATTAAATTTGAAAGGGAGTGAAGATACAAGCTCAATAAAATCCATCTCAGTAGTACCATCCAGCCCGAACGATCTCACCTTGGCATAATATCCTTTTGGTAACCATCCTGATGCGTGAGACCATAAAATCAAACCATATTCCTGAGCAGGAAACATTGTTTTTGTAATTTTAAGGGTATTTTCCAAAGATTTTGGATCCGCAGAATTCTGGGATGGGAAACGGTACACAGTATCCTGAACCGGAGCACCTGTTTCATCTTTATAAAGTCTCAATAATAACGGATTGCCTGTTGGCACATGATAATATACCAACAGATTATCCTGTGCTGGAAGATACCCTTCCAGCATTGATGAAAGGTTTTTTTCAGCAGTTGAAGAGAGATCATTATTGGCAACCATATATACAATAACGCTCTTTTGCTGAGGTTTATATTCTATAAGATCTTCACTCACAGGATCGCAAGAGATCACAGCAAAACCCAATACCAGTAAAGCAAACAGATATTTTATACGTTTCATAAAACTAGTTCTTAAATACAAAATATACAGCCAGTACAAGAAAAATGAAAGCAATCAAATGATTCATTCTAAAACTCTCCGTCTTGAAAAACACTGCAGAGAAAGCCACAAAAATAAGTAGCGTTATCACCTCTTGAATAACTTTAAGCTGTATAAGTGAGAATGGGCCACCATGCAAATCTGAACCTATACGATTTGCCGGCACCTGAAAACAATACTCAAAAAATGCTATTAACCAGCTGATTGCAATGATTCCAAACATACCCCATTTGGGAAGCATCTTGTCTGCCCCAAATTTAAGATGGCCATACCATGCCAGTGTCATGAAACTGTTTGAAACAATCAGCAATATTATAGTTAAAATACCTTTTCCCATTTTATCTGCTCCATTAAACAATCGTTCTCCAAATGTGTTAGATAACTGACAAAATTAGAAAAAAAAATCCATATATTTGTTGGTTATGAAATGTAAAGGTTTATTGGCATTTATTGGCGGTGCACTTGCTGGTGCAGCAGCTGCCATCTTGTTGGCTCCAGATTCTGGAGAGAACACACGTAGAAAAATCAAAGAGAAAGCTCAAAAAGAGTATGATCATTTGAAAGAGAAGTTGTCTAATGCTACAGAAAACTGTACAGGAGAGAACTTTGGGTGTGAATAAGACAGGATTGACCGGCTTAACCTATTTTAACAAATTTCATTATGGGAGAACTTGACAATAACAAAGGTTTGGATGATATAAAACAAACCGTACAGGATTATGTAAACCTGAGAGTTGATGAGTACAAGCTTAAGGGAGTTGAGAACTTCTCAATACTCTCTGCAAAAACTCTTGTAATTCTTGTTGCTACAATGCTGGGAGCCGTAATTCTACAGCTTCTCGGTTTTGCTCTGGCATTCCTCATTGGAGAAATCATCGGGAGTACTGCTGCAGGATTTGGAATCACAGCACTGCTGTTCGCTATTGCCTTATGTATAGTGTACTCAAAAAGAAATACGCTGTTCCTTAACGGGATGGTGCGCCTATATGCAAAAATGTTCTTCAGCAATAATAACCGACAATCATGAGAGAGATAAGGAATATGGAAGACCTCAAAAGTGCACAGCAGGAGGTACGTTACAAGATTCAGATGAAGGAGATGGAGATTGGGGCACATTTCAATGCTCTGAAGGAGTATTTCAATCCCCTTACCTATATAAACTACGCCATTTCAAAAGTTACTGTACTGGAGCAGCTTATAACAGCATTTTACAAAGGATACAACACTGTAAAAGAGCTAATCAAGAATTATAAAACAAAAAAAGAGACACAAGAGACAGATATTATTCCCGACAATAATCAATAAAAAAACTTATATGAATTTCTTAAAAACTATGTTATGTGTATGCGGGTTAGGCCTGGCAGCGGCATCATGCTCTCAGGGAACCCAATCAAACGAGGAGCCGTTCAAATATACGGTTGATGAATTTGCAGACATCCAGGTTCTAAGGTACAGAATCCCAGGATGGGACTCTCTTACTCTACAGCAAAAAGCCTATATCTATCATTTGAGCGAGGCAGGCAAATGCGGAAGGGATATTCTTTTCAGCCAGAACTTCAAGCACAATCTTGGTATCAGAAAAATGCTTGAGAGAATTATTGAGAACTACAAAGGTGACAGAGAGTGCCAGGAATGGCAGCAATTCCTTGTTTATGCAAAGAGGGTATTCTTCAGCAACGGTATCCACCACCACTATGCGGAGGATAAGATTATCCCTGAATGCTCACAGGAGTATTTTAAATCTTTGATGGATGAAACCAAACTGGATAAGGCCTATTACAAATATCTGCCTATTATGTTTGACCCAGAGCTATATCCTCAGCGCAAATACACCGGCTCTGAGAAAGATATAGTTGCAGCTTCTGCAGTAAACTTCTATGGCGAGGGTATTACAAAAGATGAGGTAAACAAGTTTTATGCTTCTATGGAGGATCCTAAAGATCCAAAACCTCTTGCTTACGGAATCAATACCAGACTTGTTAAAAAAGATGGCAAACTTGTAGAGGAGGTTTATAAAGTTGGTGGCAGATTCTCAAACTCAATAAATGCCATTATAATTCACCTTACAAAAGCTGCTGAGTTCGCAGAGAATGATGCTCAGAAAGATTATATTGCAAAACTTATAGAGTACTACAAAACTGGAGACCTAAAGACTTGGGATGAGTATAACATCGCTTGGGTACAGGAGAACCAGGGTCAGGTAGATTTCATCAATGGATTTATTGAAGATTATAACGACCCTCTTGGACGCAAGGCTACTTGGGAGTCATCTGTAAACTTCAAGGACATTGCAGCTTCTAAAAGGACTCAGATTATCAGCGACAATGCCCAGTGGTTTGAAGATAATTCTCCAGTAAATGACAAGTTCAAGAAAAAAGAGGTTAAAGGCGTTACAGCCAAAGTTATCAATGTTGCATGTATTGGTGGTGACTGTTTCCCTGCAACTCCTATCGGGATTAACCTTCCTAACTCTAACTGGATAAGAAAGGAGTATGGTTCAAAATCTGTGACTATTGCTAACATTACAGATGCTTACAATTTTGCAGCTGAGGAGTCTCCAAAGAGTATGACCAATGAGTTCTCTTGGGATGATGAGGAAAAGAGACTTGTTAAGGAGTACGGAAATTACACAGGAAACCTTCATACAGATTTGCATGAGTGCCTTGGTCATGGCTCTGGACAATTGCTTCCAGGGGTGTCAGCTACTGCATTGGGCGAGTACAACTCTACTTTGGAGGAGGCAAGAGCCGATTTGTTTGGCCTTTACTATGTAGCAGACCCTAAACTGATTGAGTTGGGAATCCTTCCTAACGATGAGGCTTATAAAGCTGAGTATATCAACTTTATAAAGAATGGTCTTTTTACCCAGTTTGTACGAATTGAGCTTGGCAAGACCAATACCGAGGCCCATATGCAGGATAGAAAGCTTATTGCAGAGTGGTGCTATGAGAATGGCCTTAAAGAGAAGACCAGAGCTGAGAAGGATGTAATTGAGAAAGTTACAAGAGATGGAAAGACATATTTTGTAATCAACGATTTCCAGGCATTACGCGGCTTGTTTGGAAAACTTCTTGCAGAGGTTCAGAGAATCAAGTCTGAGGGTGACTACAAAGCTGGAAAAGAGCTTGTAGAGAAATACGCTGTACATATTGATCCAACACTTCACAAAGAGGTTAAAGAGAGATATGCTGCTCTTGAGCTTAAACCTTACAAGGGCTTTATCAACCCTACCATAACTCCAGTTACCGACAAACAGGGCAATGTGGTAGACTACCAGGTGGTATACAACGACAACTACCTTGAGCAGATGATGGAGTATGGAAAAAAATATACTTTTGAGTTGAGCATTATAAAATAATACAGCAATAACTCTTACAAATAAAGGGTGGCCTCATATGAGGTCACCCTTTTTATAATATTGGAAGATGTCGCTATTCGTAAACAACTCTTTTTACTCTGCGTGCAACTGATGTAAAAATCTCGTAAGGGATAGTATCCAACAGTTTTGCCATATCGTTTGCAGTAGGGTTGTCTCCAAAGACTGTAACTTTATCTCCAACTTTTGCATCTACTCCAGTAATATCAATCATACACATATCCATACAGATATTTCCAATAGTAGGAACGAGTTTGCCATTTACACAGAATTTGGCATTTCCACGGCTGTAGTGACGGTTAAGGCCATCTGCATAGCCAAGAGGCAATGTTGCAATCTTTTTAGGTGTATCCAATTTGCCATGTCTTCCGTATCCTACTGTACCATCTTCTGGAGTAAGCTCCTTAATCTGTAAAATTTTACAGGTTAGAGAAGCAGCAGGCTTAACGTTAGCCTGATCTACTGCACTGATTCCATAGATACCAATTCCCAAACGGGCCATATCCATCTGATATTCGCTGAATCTCTCAATACCGGCAGAGTTCAGGATGTGATGGATTGGTTTGTAATCCAATACAGCATCAATCATTGATGAGTGTTTTTTGTACATCTCATACTGTCCCCTTGTAAAATCATCATGTTGAGGATCGTCGGAAGCTGCAAGGTGAGAGAAGATAGACTGCACTTTTACTCTTGGCTTGTCTTTAAGGTATTCAATAAGCTCTGGAAGTTCATCTTTCATAAAGCCAAGTCGGTGCATACCTGTATCAAGCTTAATATGAACAGGATAGTTTGTTATGTCTCTTGAAGCAAGGTAAGCGTCAAATTTACGGAGAGCATCAATTGTAGGCATTGACGGCTCAAGGTTATGGTTTACAATATCCTCAAAAGAATCTGTACCAGCAGTAAGTACAATGATAGGTGTCTTGATACCACCCTCTCTAAGTTCTACACCCTCTACCGGATGTGCAATTCCAAAATAATCTGCACCGGCCTTTTCCATTTGGGTAGCAAATTCCACAGCTCCATGGCCATAAGAGTTAGCTTTAATTAGCACCAGCAGTTTAGTAGTATCTTTCAGTTTTGATCTGAAGTACTTGTAGTTATGCAGCATATTGGCATTATTCAGTTCCAATTGTGCAAAAGAATTTTGAACTAAATCCATAAATTATTGTATAGTTATAGGTCGCTTTTATGATGTAAAATTAAAAAAAACAAACCATGAAAACCAAATCTTTTTTAGTAATTGCCCTTCTTGCGGCACTTTCATTAGCCTCTTGCGGTTCAAAAGACAAATCAATCACCGAAAAATTGGTTGGTGTTTGGACAGGCATTGATACAATCCAGATAGCATCAATAGACTCGTTAGGGAACATTGCAATAGAAACCATAGCTGTACCTATTGCCATTGAATACTTTGCCGACACCACTATGAGCGGTAAAGTTTCCTACAACGACTCTACAACTGCCAATATATCTGCCGTTGTAATTGTTGGAGATCCATACATCTCTTATTCAGGTATAATGGAAATCAATGACACCAAACAGAATCTGAACGGAGAACTTGTATATAATGAAACTCCCGAGAGCCTTACAATGGAATTTTTCTCTCAAGATCCACAGAGTGGCAAGGCTCACAAGGGTAAAGCAGTGTTGAACAAGAAAAAGTAAAGAAGAAAGTATTGGCTAGAATGCTTCGTTCAACCCAAAGACGAATCCATTCTGGCCATCTTTGCCTACGCCAAAGTCCAGCCTTAAAGAGGCATTGTCATTAAGTTGGAATCTTAGGCCCAAACCTGCATTAGGGAGTGTATGACTTATCTTGAAACTCTCACTCTTACCCCACACATTTGCAGTTCCAACCCATGCAGCCATACCAAATATCGCCCATATGTGTTGTCTGAGTTCTATCTGAGCACTCACAGCATTGTTGTCTCTGTATCTCCCTTTATAATACCCCCTCATTCTGTCAGTACCACCAATTGTCGGGAGCATAGGTACAGGTACTTCTCCGTATGTAAACTCCCCCAATATATCTGTTGCAATAATTCCTCCATTCCAAATTTGAAAATAGGCATCTGCCTGCAGCAATGTTCCGTAAAACGGTTTGTTTTCAAAGCAGGTACTATTATTCTGCCTGAACAATACAAACACCCCTTGTGTTGGAGAAACAAGATTGTCCCTGGTATCATAACGGCTCTCAATGCCATATGAGAGAGCTTTTATAGTGGATAACCCCTCCCATTTTACAAATTCATAAGAGCACACGGGACCTGCACTGAAATTACGTGTTATTCCATAGAGTCCTTTGCCTCTTACAATGAAATTACGTCTGCTAAGTTCCACTTTATTGTCATAAACATTTGCATTAGTATATCCTGTCCCCCATATATATGGAGAAGAGACATAGTAGAAAATGTCATATTGAAGCTGCCATTTACCGTTTCCTGGAGCATAGGCGGCACTCACCCCTGCAAATGCACTCTCTTTGGAAGATATATTTCCTACAAAATTAAAATTCTCTTTTGTAGCGTATGCAAACATAATACCCGCACCAGATTCATTTGAGTAATGGGGAGCCACCGACACACTGCCCTCAAACTTTTTAAAGAAACTCTCCTTGGGAGTAATATCCTTTACCCTTATGACATCTACCCTCTCCTGCCCTCTTGCCGTTAGAAAAGAAAAGAGAAAAAGAATGGGAAGCAATATGTATATACCCAAAAATTTGTATCTTAGCATAACTATACCTACTACCATGATCCTACATTGCAAGCATATATCCCTTACTGTACTACTGTTTTTTACAACAGTAATATGCTTTGCCGGAACATCACTCACAAAGGTACAAAAACTCCAACAACAAAACGCAACTGTAATCCCCGTATTGCTGGTTGAATTTGCAGATGTAAAATTTTCCCTTGAAGACCCTGTTGTAGAATTCAATGCCCTGTTCAATGGGATTGGATACAGCAGAAACGGCTCTCAGGGAAGTGTATCTGAATATTTTAACACAAACTTCCAGGGAACAAGAACTTTTGAATTTCCAATAGTGGCAAAGATTTCTTTGGAATCCCCTATTTCCACTTATGGTGCTCCAAGCAGCACATTCAACGACACCAATGTAAAGCAATTGCTCAAGGATGCCTGCCGCCAAGCCATTAAAGATGGAACTGATTTCACCATGTTTGCCTCCAATGATAACGGAACAATAGAGAACATTGCCATTATTTTTGCAGGATACAGTGAATCTGAAGGTGGTGACAAAAACTCCATATGGGCACACAGACAAAATTTATCAAATGAAGATTTCCTCATTGGTGAACTTAAGGTCCTATCCTACACCTGTACTGCAGAGTTAAAGGGGAACTCCGGAACTATAATTTCTCCTGTTGGAACCATTTGCCATGAATTATGCCATTTTCTTGGTCTTCCCGACATATACGATACAAACGGAGAGGCCGAGGGACTGTCACCTGCCCTGCACGGCACCCTATCCATAATGGACAAAGGGAACCATTCAAATAACGGCAATACCCCACCATACTTCAACTCAATTGAGAGGGAACTTCTGGAAATAGGAGAAATAGAAGATCTTCTTCCCGACAAATCTTACACATTTGATCCTGTGAACCTGTCGGGAAAAATATACAGGATAAATGGTTCTGTGGAGGGAGAATATTTTCTTCTGGAGTGCAGGATTGCCCAAGGATGGGACAAGTTTATTGGTGGCAATGGACTGGTAATATACCATATAGACAAATCAAGAATGGAATATGGAGGGATAAATTCTGTACAACGGTGGGAATACAACAATATCAACAGTTATGCACAGCATCCGTGTGCAAGGGTGTTGGCAGCAGCAGAAACTGGTCAAAACAATGAGGCGTTATTCTTTCCTGGCAGTTCAAATGTAACATCTGTATCATCCCAGACAGGACATATGCCGTTGAAAGACTGGCATGGAGAACCTGTTGGCATTGCCATTAAGGATATTATACTCAGCAATGGCAAAGTTTCTTTCAACACTGTGCCCGACTACTTATATGACAATTCGCTGCCAAGGGCTATTGAGTGCAGAGGAACAGCATACCAGCAAGATGCAAGAATTGAGTGGAAAGATCTTCCTATACCAAAAGATGGAGGTGAAAACGCCAAGTGGCTTGTAAAATGGAGCAATAAAGGAGGCACACACAGCGGCACCGCTCTTACAGATACCTGTGAAATCTATATAAACAACCTGCAGCCTGGGGAAGAGTACAATTTTGAAGTAAGACATACAAATGGATGGAGGATTGGTGCAAAGGCTATTCTAAATCTTAAGACCCATCCCATAACATCATCTTTCCCGTTTATCTTTATTGGCAAGAATGTATATCATACCGGCGAAAAAATGGATCTCAGACTTTTTAACCTGCAGGAGTTTCCTTCCAATGTAAGCTGGTATATAAACGGCAACAAGGTAAACAATACAACAATAACATTTGACAATAGCGGTGAAATAGAAATTCAAGCAACAATAAAATACAATGACGGTTCAGAAGAGAAAATATACAAGAGGATTATCATTGAGTAAAGTGTTGGCATTTCTCCTTATGGCCTCTATCCTGTACTGCTGCAGAAAAGAAGAAATTACAGGCATTACAGGTATTAATGAGTTCCTGGAGAGGTCCGACTCCGGGCTATACGGTCACGGAGGATTTCTGTTCAAATATGACAAAACAAATTGTCAGCTCTCAATAAATCTTATGCGTAAACAAATAAGGATGCAGAGTGACGACCAGACAGATTATATAAACATGCAATTCCTCACCCTCCCTACCACATCCACAGAAAGTGTAGATGTAACTTTAATATATAAAGTTGGAAATGAAGAGATATCAAATAATTGCAATATGGATATTATTAAATATCAAAGTGATAAACTTTGGTTATGGGATATGGAAAACCATCTTGGAATTATCATTCCTGCCAAATGGTGCGGCATAGAATAAAAAAAAGTTGTGAGGCCTTCACAACTTTTTTATTCATACTGTAAATGAGGAATTATTTTTTGCTCTCCTCAACAGAAACTTTTCTGAACTCTTTCATCAACTTGCTAAGCTCCAAAGCAGATTTTCTTGCGCGTGTACCTGCAGCTTTATTACCTTTAAGTGCTTGAGCATCAGCATCTTTACAGAAAGCTTCCATCTCACATTTAATTTTCTCAATTAGTTCTTTCATCTTGAATACTTTTATTAGATTAATTTCTTGTCATAAAGTTAAAAACTATATTTTATCTTTGCAAGTAAATTCATAAAAAAAATTCAGTTATGAGCTTAGAATTCAGCGTAAAAGAGATTATTAGTGCGTTCATGGTGCTGTTTGCTATCATTGATATAACAGGCTCTATCCCCATTATAATAGATTTAAAACGTAAAGGCAACACTATTAAGCCATTACCTACAGTTATAGGGTCATTTGCAGTGTTCATAACCTTCCTGTATGCCGGAGAAGGACTTCTTTCCCTTTTTGGTGTGGATATCCAGTCATTTGCAGTAGCAGGTGCAATAGTAATTCTTGTACTGGCAATTGAGATGATCTTAGGGGTAGAACTTATGAAGAACGACGGTCCCCAAGGAAGTGCCACACTGGTACCACTTATTTTCCCCCTAATTGCAGGAGCCGGCACACTTACAACATTGCTTTCACTGAGGGCCGAGTTCCACATTGAGAATATCATTATTGCAATCATCATGAATATGGTATTTGTGTACCTTGTACTGGCCAAATTACATATCATTGAGAGAATATTCGGACAAGGAGTCATTTATGTGTTGAGGAAATTCTTTGGCATTATCCTCCTTGCAATGGCGGTAAAACTGTTTGTAACCAACATTTCCACACTAATTGGATAACAAACCATAACTTTACAAAATGGCCAAACAGACTGATTCGGACAACCTGATTCAAATGAACTCTATACTGGCAGAGATTAAGGCCGGTAGATTCAGCCCCGTATATTTACTTATGGGGGAAGAACCCTATTACTCCGACATAATCATTGATGCCATTTTACAGAATGTACTTGAGCCGTCTGAAAGAGATTTCAACCAGACAATTGTTTACGCCCAGGACACCACTACTGCAGACATTGTACAAGCTTGCCGCCGTTTTCCCATGTTTGCTCCCCGACAACTGGTAATGGTAAAAGAAGCTCAACATCTCACCAAACTTGACATACTGGAGCAATACCTTGAGAGTCCGTCACCTGAAACTGTCCTTGTACTGGCATTTACCAACAAATCGGTTGACAAGAGAACCGGATTTTATAAAAAGGCCAAAGCCAATGCCACAGTTTTTGAATCTGTTGCAGTAAGCGAATGGAATGTGGCAAAATGGATAACCACGTACATTAACGGCAAAGGTTATGGCATAACACCTGATGCTGCCTCTCTTATGGCTGAGCACACAGGCAATGTACTCCGTAAAATTGTACTTGAAACAGACAAGCTTTTTAAAGGGCTTGATACCCACAATAAAGAAATCACGGTAAAAGATATTGAAACCAATATTGGAATAAGCAGGGAATTCTCTGCATTTGAGCTTTCAAAATCACTTGTATTTAAAGATTACGGCAACGCTTACAAAATAGCCCGTCATTTTGGAGCAAATCCAAAGAAATATCCCCTTGTACTCACATTGGGAGCCATGTTTTTTTTCTTTTCCCGTCTGCTCAAATGCCACGCATATTATGCACAGGACGGGGGAATGATGGAGAACTCTATCCGCAAGGCCGGAATTTTTGCACAAGGTCAAATAAAGGAGTATGCTACCGCCATGAGAACATTTCCTGTTAAGAAGACAATGTCTGTAATTGCCCTGATTAAAGAGTATGACTACAAAAGTAAAAGCGGCAATGCCGGTGGAGCATCAGAAGGAGACCTGCTTGTAGAACTGATATCACGCATCATACATTAACAAGGATGGAAGGAACAGTTTTTGACCCACTGCGTAAAAAGCATGTAGCCGCAACCCCTGAAGAACAGGTAAGACAACATTTTATACAATGGCTGCACACCCACAGAGGGTACCCGCTGCAGCTTATGGCCAGCGAGTACACAATAAAACTTGGGCGCAAGAACTTAAGATGTGATCTTGTAGTTTTTGACAAGAATCTTAACCCCCAAATTATTGTAGAATGCAAAGCACCATATGTTAAATTGGACAACAATGTACTGGCTCAAATTGTAAACTACAATCTTATACTTAAAGTGCCCCACCTGATTATAACCAATGGAGAGAGCACATTTGTCTGCAGCTATAATCCTGCAGTTGAAAAATATGAATTTGTACAGGACATACCTTACCATTCTTCCCGATAATTTATATAGATGGAACATTTGAACAACAAGATATTTAAAATAGTTGCCTCAGCAGCAAAAGAGCAGGGTGTAAGAGCCTTTGTCATTGGAGGTTTTGTGAGAGACTGTTTTCTTGGCAGACCAAGCAAAGACATAGATATTGTGGTAGAAGGAAGCGGAATAGCCCTTGCAGAGCTTGTTGCAAAAAAGGTTGGAAGCAAACTTTCAGTATTCAAAAACTTTGGAACAGCAATGCTCCGTTATAGAGAGCACAAGGAGGCAGAGTGGATTGAAATTGAATTTGTAGGGGCAAGAAAAGAGTCATACAGGAGAGAATCCCGCAAACCAATAGTAGAAGATGGGACACTTGAAGAAGACCAGCAGAGAAGGGATTTTACCATAAATGCTCTTGCATTCAGTCTGCAGGAAGAGGATTACGGATCTTTAGTAGACCCGTTCAATGGAATGGAAGACCTTAAGAATGGTCTTATCCGAACCCCATTGGACCCAGACACCACCTACTCCGACGATCCTCTACGAATGATTCGTGCAATCCGTTTTGCAACCCAGTTGGGATTTACCATTGTACCGGAATCTCTTGAAAGCATCCAAAGAAACAAAGAAAGATTATCTATCCTGTCAAGAGAAAGGATTGCTGAGGAACTGAATAAAATACTTAAATCGGCAAAGCCATCAACAGGTTTCTACCTGCTTGAACAGACTGGTTTGCTGCAACAGTTCCTGCCTCAGATAAGTAACCTTAAAGGGGTAGAAAACCTGGAAGGAAAAGGACATAAGGATATTTTTGCACATACACTACAGGTTCTGGACAATATATGCCCCAACACAGACAATTTGTGGCTAAGATGGGCAGCATTGCTGCACGACATTGGGAAGCCAAGCACAAAAAAATATGAACCTGGTGTAGGCTGGACATTCCATAGTCACGATTTTATAGGAGGTAAAATGGTGCCTGGAGTATTCAAGCAGCTTAAAATGCCTCTCAACGAAAAAATGAAATATGTACAGAAAATTGTACAACTGCATCTGCGTCCAATAGCTCTTGCTCAAGAAGAGGTTACAGATTCTGCCGTAAGAAGGCTGTTGTTTGATGCCGGAGATGATGTTGATGACCTTATGACTCTTTGCGAAGCCGATATCACTTCAAAAAACGACCGACTTGTACAAAAGCATAAACGCAATTTTGCACTGGTAAGGGAGAAACTTGTAGAAGTTGAGGCTAAAGATGCAATCAGGAATTTCCAGAATCCTATTACAGGCGAACTTATTATGGAGAAATACAATATTAAGCCTGGACGCGAGATTGGAATTATAAAAGAATTTGTAAAGGAGGCTATTCTCGAAGGTATAATTGAAAACAACTTTGAACAAGCATACCAGCTGATGGAGAAAAAAGCGGCGGAGATGGGTCTATAACCCATTCCGCCGTTATTTTTTATTTGTTTGGAAAAGACTTACAACTGATTAAGATACTCTCCAAAAATACGGGCTGCACTCCTTACCATCTCCACACAAGGACGCTTTTTGTAATACTCTGCATTCCTTTCCTGTGGCTGTACAGGAGAACCAATTCCTGTATCTTTCTTCTCTCTAAGCCCCAATAGTTCCGCACACACTATAGAGCCATTGATATCTGCAAACTTTGCAGCCATATCCTGCACCACTGCATAATTTGCGCCTTTCCCACCATTGTCTTTAGGATCTGTGCATCCGCACTGCAAACCTGCCAACAGAAACATTCCACATGCAGCACCACATGTCTCCCTCATACGTCCAATTCCTGCGCCAAATGATGCAGACATCTTAAGTGCCTGTTCCTGTGTAAATCCATAAACATCAGCATAGGCTGCCACAACACTTTGGGAACAATTGTAGCCCTCCTTAAAAAGCTCTACTGCTTTTTCTACTCTTTCATCCAAATTTATCATTGCACAAAACTTTTTAGTGGCACTCATGGTGATGACACCCTTCTCCGTTATCCTTTATCTCTCCTCTAAGATAAGCATCTACCAACACATCTGTAGGTCCACTGCAACCTCTGATTACAGCAATCTCATTCCTGCCAAGGACATTTCTTGCGCCCTCACCCATATTGCCTGCAAGCATAACCTCAACCCCCATTTCATGGAGTATTGGAGCTATATTAGACTTGCAACCACAACCCTGAGGCGATGGAAGTGTCTCTTTACCTGTTACTTTACCATTTTCTATTGTATATATGGTATAATAAGCGCAGTGGCCGAAATGATTATCCACCACACCTTCTCTTGTTGGAACTGCTATCTTCATCATATCTAAATCTTTTTTTTGTAAAGGTAACAATTTTCCCCAAACCAAATATGCATTCAGGCTTCTGCATGATCAATAAACCGCCAAAGGCGTCATCAGACGCCCGGCGGAGGCCGTGTAACACGGAAGGCCGGGAGCCGCACTGCGTGAGCATTAAAAAAAGGTTGCCGTGCAGGGCAACCTTTTTTTCAAAATAACAAAAAACCTATTTATAAATTAATAGAAATAAGTACAAGAAATAAAATGGGCCTTTGTTTTCAAAAGCACTACAAATATAATACTTTTTTATCTTTTACAATACAGAAATGCTAAAATTTTATTATTAACGGCAATATAACCGCTTCAAATATATCTTTCCGGATAATCCTATAATGCGGCTTATACTCCTGATTATACTCCCTGCTATGGTGTACAACGTATTTCTTATCTGCAATCAAAGCTGTGATTTCTTTTGCATCCTTTTCAAAACTCATCATCTTTGGAGATGATTTTCTTACAGCATCCTTAATCATTTTCCACTCTTCCATCCATTCCCCGGTAACCTCAGGTTCTGCACCTCCACCTGCAATAAACGCATCCGCAAACTCCTCTACACTTATAATACCATCAGCTATAACATTAAGGCTTACCTGATAATAATTGCCTCTCCATCCACACTGGTCATAATATTTCCGGGCTTTTTCCATAACATCATTTGCATCTGCCTCAACATCATTCTTCCTATCAGCACTGGCAGGAACAGCCACCACAGCAGGAGACTGCTCAATTTTCATCCTATCCAGTTCCCTTTTAAGATTAAATATCACATTCTCCCTTTTTGCCATTATATGGCTTGGTCCAAAATAATCCTGAAAACTCCCTTTGTATATATCCTGCAGTGTTGCCTGAGGATATCTTTCCCTCATCTGCTCCACATAGGCTGTAAGGGCATCTTTATCCACCGCAGGGTAGTTAATTTCAACCACCTTTACCCCTTGTGGCAAAGCAATTACAATTCCATTCTTCTGCCTCTTGTATTTGAGTTCCATTCCGCAGGGATAACTCTTGCACTCCTGAATACCGGTATTTGCAAGGGGTACAAAAATCTCTGATGTATCCTTAAAAATATGCAGGAAGTTGCGGTGTCCTTTTTTGGTAGATACACCCCAAGACTGCTCTGGCACTATACCGGCAGTTGTACCATAAATGGTTTCCCCATAGGTATTCATCCATTCTCCTATTGCCTTAAGGCGTACAAGAGATTCGTCGGGAAGAGTACCATCAGGTCTTGGACCTATGTTAAGGAGTAGATTTGCCCCTTTTGCAGCAGTCTGCACAAGGTATTTGATAAGGAAATCTACCGATTTATACGTGGTGTCTGTTATCCTGTAACCCCAAGAACGGTTCATTGTCTGACAAGTCTCCAATGGAAGGACTGTACTTATGGCCTGCTCTGAGTATCCATACAGGTTCTGTCCCGGAATATCCCTCTCAAATATCTGAATATCTTCGCCCGGGAACGGTTCCATGTGGTGATTGTTTCCTATCAGGCAAGCCGGCTGCAACTTATGTATCATTGAATACTGGTTTGCCAGATTCCATGTTTCAGCTTTAAGGCCATTCACCTGCTTGTCCCTGTCCCACACTCCATCAAACCAGATTGCTCCAATAGGGCCATAATTGGTAAGAAGTTCTGTAAGTTGGGTATCCATAAATTTAAGGTAGTTTTCATAAGCCCAGTTTGTCTGGAATACAGAAGAATCCAATTGAGGAAGTTTCTCTCCATTGAAATATCCTGTACGGCCGGTCCCATGACCTGTACGCCCTATCGGATAATAATCCTCCCTGCCCCAATCAATATGGGAATAATAAATATGAAGCCTTATCCCCTGTTTGTGACACTCCTGGGCAATTTCTCCTAAAATATCCCTTTTGAATGGAGTTGCATCTACAGAATTATACTCACTGGCCTGAGTCTTAAAAATTGAGAATCCATCATGATGTCTTGAGGTTATGCAAATATATTTTGCTCCCGACAACTTAATGGCCTCCACCCACTCCGCTGCATTGAATTTGGATGGATAAAATCCTCCAGCCAGCTTTTCATACTCCTTATAGTTGATATTTTTATTGTGCATAACCCACTCTCCGTCTCCCAACATAGAGTAAATGCCCCAATGAATAAAGATTCCAAACCTGGCCTGTGCAAATTCTTTTCGGCTTTGCATATTTTGTGGAGAGGGTCTGTATGCCGTCTGTGCACACAAATTTGATACAGCTACAAGGATACAGATTGCTAAAAATTTAAGTCTCATGGTATCAGCAATTTAATTACTCTAAAAAATAGTTTTGCATATCTTGTTCAATTAGTAAAAGTATGAATTTTTTACTTAACTTTACACCCTAAAATTTATAAAACTATGGCACAAGAAGAGAAAAAGACCATTTCACGCCGTCAGGCCCTTAAACACATAGGTTTTGGAGCATTGGCAATAGCTGGAGGATATTCATTGTTGGCAAGCTGCAAAGGCAAAGTAAAGGATGAAGCTAAGGCCGGCACATTGGTAATGGCCAAAAAGAAAGATGAAATTACAGGCAAAGAGATCTCATTACTTGGTTATGGCTGTATGAGATTCCCTACATACGATACAGGTGAGGTGAATGAGAGAGGCAGAAAAATAATGGCTATTGATATGGAAAAATCAAAAGCACTTATATCTCATGCCTACGCAAATGGCATTACCCACTACGACACTGCATGGAACTATCACAATGGAAAATCTGCTGAGGCTATAGGCACTCTTCTTAAAGATTATCCTCGTGAGAGTTTTACCCTTTGCAACAAAATGCCGGGTTGGCTTATCACCGGTCCAGAGAAAGCACAGGAGTTGTTCAATACCCAGTTGCAACAGTGCGGCGTAGAGTATTTCGACTATTATCTGTGTCATGCCATTTCGGCACTTGAAGGTTATGAGAAACCTTATGAGGAGCTTGGAGGATACGAGGTGCTTGCAAAAGAGAAAGCTAATGGAAGAATCAAAAGACTCGGCTTCTCGTTCCACGGAAGCAAGGAGTTGTTCACATACCTTATAGACAAACACCCATGGGATTTTGTACTGCTTCAGATCAACTACATGGATTGGGTAGATGAGGAGGCTGAGTTTTTCTACAACGAAGCTACAAAACGCAATATTCCATGTATGGTTATGGAGCCACTTCTAGGAGGTTCACTTGCAAGCCTTACTCCAGATGCCAATGCTATTCTTGAGGAGGCTGCACCTGGCAGATCCATTGCATCATGGGCATTCCGTTATGTAGGTTCACTTCCTAATGTATTGTGCGTATTGAGCGGTATGACACAAATGGAACACCTTAAAGACAACCTTAACACTTTCTGCAATTTCAAACCTCTTGACGAAAAAGAGAGGGCTGCTCTTGAGAAAGCTATTGCCGAATACAGGAAGTTCCCTCAGATTGGATGTACAACTTGCAGATATTGTATGCCTTGTAAATATGGTGTTGATATTCCTGCTATCTTCTCTGCTTACAACAAGTGTGTAAAAGAGAGTAACATCCCTGATTTGAACGCTCCAAGAGACAGCAAGTTTGATAAAAAGAAACGTGCATTCCTTGCAACCTACAACAATATGGTACCTGAAGGCTCAAGAGCTGACAGATGTATTGAGTGTGGTGCATGCAAATCTCCATGTCCTCAGAAACTGGATATACCACAACTTATTTCAAATATCAAAAAATTGGTAAGAGAGTTGGAGTAATATAAAAATGGAGAGGAAGAGCCTGAAAAAATACAAATCATTTACGGCCATCATTGCAACTGCTGCAGTGATGGCTGTTGCATTGCTCTCCATTACCAGCTGCAACAAGAAAGTGGAGGAAGAAGTTGTAGAAAGCATACCCGTTCCTCTAAACCATCTTCTGGACAACTCCATGAGTGATTGTCCCCAAACCAAAAGATTTGATGCCTCAATACTCCGTTTCATGCGTTATTGGGGAATTAAAGGTGGCTCATTTGCCCTCATGAGAAATGACAGCCTTCTATATGCAAAAGGATACGGCTATTCAAATATTCAGGACAGCATCCAGTGCGAAGTAAAGAACATTTTTAGGGTTGCATCAGTATCCAAACTACTTACAGCTGTAGCTATCATGCACCTTGAAGAGAGAGGTCACCTCTCTACACAAGATTTTGTATTTGGAGAAGAGGGTATACTCAACGATTCACTTTTTCTCAATTATAGAGATAAAAATATAAAGAAAATAACTGTAGAACATCTGTTAAGGCACACAAGCGGCTTTTCAAACCCTCACGGAGATGCTGCATTCAACATGGAACTCGTAGCAAAATTCCTGGGGAAACCTCTTCCTTTAACAATGGATGATATGGTACAATATGCCACCAGAATAAGGCTGAGGGCAAAACCAGGTGGAAGATTCAACTACTCAAACCTCGGATATATCATTCTTTCCAAGGTAATTGAAAAAGCATCGGGAATACCGTATGAGACCTACATCAAAGATTCAATCCTCTTCCCGATAGGTTGCTATGACATCCATTTGGCTCACAACTATCAGAATGAGTTCAGGGAGAATGAGGTTACCTACTATGAGGTAAAAGAGGCAGAAAAAGTACCGGCATTTGACGGCTCTGACACTCTTGTAATGAAGAGTCTTGGGGGCAATGATGTTCACGGACTGTATGGAGCAGGAGGATGGGTTGCCTCCCCTGTAGAACTCCTTAAACTTGTGGCCGCCATAAACAAGTGTCCTGTACAAAAAGATTTCCTTACTGCTGAAAGTATAGATTTCATGACCCCATACGGCAAAAATGCCAAACCTGCAGGATGGGCCAGCTCAAGTTCCAAATTCTGGCTCAGAACAGGTTCCATGTCCGGAACGAGTGCACTTATAAAGGCTCAGAAAGACGGGTACACATGGGTCTTCATTTCAAACAGCTCATCTTGGAATGGCCCTGGACTGGCCCGACAGATGAATAAAGAGATTACACGTGCCATAATGAGGGTATCAAAATGGCCCGAAACCGACTATTTCACCCTTTCTCAACCCGTTAGCTAAGGTTTTTACCCTTCCAAGTGATTAAGATTGGATTTTAATTGTTATATTTAAACATTGATATAAAATATAACATTATGATACTTTCAATGAATCTTGTTGAGGCCTCAAGGCTGCAGTTTGCACTTACGGCCATGTTCCACTGGATTTTTGTCCCACTTACTTTGGGACTTTCTGTCCTCATTGGCTTAATGGAGACAAAATATTATTTGTCGGGAAGTCCATTATGGAAAAAAATGACAAAGTTCTGGATGAAGATTTTTGCGGTTAATTTTGCCATTGGACTGGCAACCGGAATCATTCTGGAATTTGAATTTGGTACAAACTGGAGCAACTATTCATGGTTTGTGGGAGACATCTTTGGTGCCCCTCTTGCCATTGAGGGTATCCTTGCTTTCTTTATGGAGAGTACTTTCTTTGCTGTAATGTATTTTGGATGGGACAAGGTATCTAAAAAATTCCACCTTGTATCTACTTGGCTTACAGCTATTGGAACCAATATTTCCGCATTGTGGATACTAACTGCAAATGCGTGGATGCAACACCCTGTTGGAGTAGAATTCAATGCAGAGACAGCCAGAAACGAAATGGTTGATTTCTGGGCTATCCTACTCTCTCCAGTTTCAATAAACAAGATTGTACATACAGTAACCAATGGATTTGTACTGGCTGCCGTTGTGGTAATAGGCATATCATGCTGGTATCTGCTAAAGAAAAGGGAGAGGGATTTCTCTATAAAATCCATTTGGGTTGCCGCTATTTTTGGACTTGTTTCGTCAGGCGTGCTTATTCTGTCGGGAGACTCATCTGCTGTACAGGTTTACAAACATCAGCCTATGAAATTTGCAGCAATGGAGGGTTTGTATGAGGGAGAACGCGGAGGCGGTCTAACTGCTTTCGGTATCCTTAATCCTAAAAAGGAGTACGGCAACAATGAGGACCCGTTCCTGTTTAAGGTGGATATTCCTTATGGACTTTCTATACTTGCTGAGAAACAACTCGATGCCTATATTCCTGGTATAAACAATATCATTGAAGGTACAACATATTCCAATTCCCCTGGAGATACAACGGTAATGATTCCGTTTGCCGAAAAAGTAGCCAGAGGCACAATGGCAATTGAGTCATTGAAAAATGGTGACCCAATGGATCCCGACAATTATAAATACTTTGGTTACGGATACCTCAACGACCCTAAGGAGAGCATCCCTCCAATTGCACTTACTTTCTACTCATTCAGAATAATGGTTGTTTTGGGATGTTTATTTGTGTTGCTGTTTGCAGTAATGATCTATGGCATCTGGAAAGAGAAAAAGGGCAATTTTAGAATTGACAATTACAAATGGCTTCTGTACGGTGCAATTGTATGTGTTCCACTAGTGTATATTTGCTCACAGTGCGGATGGATTGTTGCAGAGGTTGGCCGCCAACCTTGGACTGTACAGGATTTGCTTCCTGTGAATGCATCAGTTTCGGGAGTATCTGCTTCAAATGTTGCAGTTACCATGATCATTTTCTTTGCTTTGTTTACAGCACTGCTGATTGCAGAGCTTAAGATTATGTTCTCACAAATCAGAAAAGGCCCTCAGAATGAGGCATAGTAAGTAATCTAAAACTTCATACGATGGAAACGTTACATTTTCTTCAATTATATTGGTGGGCAGTAGTATCGCTACTGGGTGCCCTGCTTGTATTCCTTATGTTTGTTCAAGGCGGTCAGATGCTTCTTTTTGGTACAGCTAAGGATGAGTCAGAGAAACAATTGATAATCTCCACCCTTGGACACAAATGGGAGATCACATACACTACTCTGGTAACATTTGGTGGAGCAGCTTTTGCCTCATTCCCACTATTCTACTCTACAAGTTTTGGTGGTGCATACTGGCTATGGCTACTGATTCTGTTTCTCTTTGTCTTACAGGCTGTATCATATGAATTCCGAGACAAACAGGGGAACTTGTTTGGCAAAAAAAGTTACGATATTTTCCTATTCCTTAATGGCCTGTTGGGTACACTTCTTATTGGAGTGGCAGTAGGAACTCTATTTACCGGTGGTGCATATTATATGAATAAGGCAAACATTACCAATGTCATTGCTCCAACTGTATCGTTTTGGGCCAATGAATGGAGAGGTATTGAGTGTATTTTCAATCCAATAAATCTTCTGCTTGGTACAGTTGTTCTGTTTGCTGCAAGAAGCATGGGATTGTATTATACAATTTGCAATACACCTGCTACCTTTACCGACCTTCTAAAAAGGAGCAAAAAACAGTTTATAGTTTCAGCACTTGCATTTGTGGTATTATTTGTAGCTTTTGCTGTAACTCTTATGCTTATGAAAGGATATGAGGTTAATCCAGTTAGCGGTGAGATTTTTGAAGTCAAATACAAATACTTTATCAATTTCATAACACTTGTATGGCCACTGATATTGTTGATTGCTGGTGTAGTACTTGTACTTTATGGACTTGGAATGGGAATTATAAAAGGGAAATTCACAATGCCTCTATTCTATATTACCGGAGGTGGCATTACCCTTGCTGTTTGGGCTATCCTTATATGTGCAGCCTTTAACAACACAGCATATTTCCACTCTACTGCCCAATTGCAGGACTCATTGACACTGTACAACAGTTCATCAAGCCAGTTTACCCTTAAGGCAATGGCAATAGCATCCATGTTAGTGCCATTTGTAGTGGCCTACATAGCTTATAGCTGGAAAAAACTTGGCAATACCGTTAAAAAATATTGATACCTACAGTGGTGTATCCACCTCTGAAAGGTCTTTCTGACATATGAGGCAGCATTTCTACATCTTTAACAATTGAGAGTGGGGATGCTGCTTCTGTTTGTACACCTGTAATTAGAGATACCGCTTTTGCAACCAACGGATCTGAAATGTCTCCCAATGGTATTCCATTAAGCAATCCTGTATCTTCAACCTCCCAATCAGGACTGATACCATCTCCAAACTCTGTATATCCCTCTGTATTTACAAATTTATAAACAACCAGAGAGAGTAACCAGTTACCAATCTGAGGATCTGGATTACCATCTGAATCGGTTGGGGAAAGGAGCGCCGCACCACAATATTTACCATGTGTAGTAGAGCCAATCTTAATCACATCCATATACGGCATAAGGCCGGAAATGGTAGCTTCACTAGCCGATGCGGTGTTAGCAGTTGTAAGGACATATACCTTGCTTAAATTAAGATTTACAGGTATATCCTTATAGAAATATGCATTCATATCATACCCTTCCTGCTTGAAATACCTCATATACAAATCATTCCAAGTTTCGGTAAGAAAAATATGACCTCCTTTTACAGCACCTTGCGGAGCAAACAGACTCGCCAAAAATGGAGGAGACACAGCATTCCCTCCAGGATTGTATCTCAAATCAAGAATAAGCTCTGATACATTTTGTTGTTTGAAATTTGAGAAAACCTCAACCAACTTTTCATGCGATTCCTCATAATATGCTACATAACACAAGTATCCTATTTTCTTTCCACCTATATCCAGCACCTTAGCCTCTATAACCGGATCTTCATACATTTTTACCGCTTTCACTTGAACTTTAGTGCCAGAATGTGCAATAGTTCCTATTGCAGTTAAAACGCCCATGGACAACTCTGCTGAAGATGAATAATACAGGTTTAGATAGTTTTCCTCCGTAATGCCTTTACCATCTATCTCAAGTATTATATCTCCCCTCTTCAAACCTGCCTTTTGTGCCGGTGAGTCTGCATATACATACTCAATCACTGCAAAGTAATCTGTTGGGGAATTAGAGAAACGTCCAAAAGCCAATGAGTATCCGTATGTTGTAGAAACACCCTGAAAACTATCCATAACCTCATCGGACTCACTGGATACATAAGACCACTTGTCCAGTTTCTTATATTTCATCTGTTCAAATAGTTCTACTGGGCCTGCTGCAGTCTTGTAATTTATGCCGTCGGGAATAAACTCCTCCCACAAATACGCCTCACTTGTATAATCATATACAAATTTATTTGCTTTAAGGGTTATCTCCTCCTGGGGAGTAAGATTGGGGCCATCATCTTTTGAACAAGCGGCAAAGGCAACTGCCATAACAACTGCCACCGCCATAAGCATAAAGTTCCTTTTCATATTACGGGGATTATTTTTGCAAATATAATAGTAACTTTGCATTATGGAACAGATGGATATAAAGAATGTTGTATCGCTATATTTCAGCCCAACATACACAACAAGAAAAACAGTTGAAGCCATAGCAAAATCTATTGCCGCACAATTACAGGAAAATGGCAATAATCAGGCTCAATACAAATCAATAAACATAACTACTCCTGTTATGAGAAGTGAGACACCTTCTTTTGCAGCAGGTGATATTGTAGTTTTTGGTGTTCCTGTATACATTGGAAGGGTTCCAAACCTCATAAGGGATTATTTTGCATCAATCAAAGGAAATGGCGCAATTGGAGTTCCTGTTGTAGTTTATGGCAACCGTGCCTTTGATGACGCCCTTATAGAGTTGTACGACATTATGCAAGGGAACGGATTTAAATGTATTTGCGCCGCAGCATTCATTGGCGAGCACTCTTTCTCATATACTTTGGGTGGAGGCAGACCCGATGATTCGGATATCGCAATTGCATCTTCATTGGGAGAAGAGATTGCATCAAAAATCCTCTCGGATTACACAATTCCCCAAAATATAACAGTACCGGGCAATCCATATCCATACAAGTTCTACAATGCCAAAAGTTCACAGGATAAAAGTATAGATATACGAAAGGTAAAGCCTGAGACTGATCCAGACAAATGCAACAACTGTGGTTTATGCGCCATGCTGTGCCCTATGGGAGCAATTGACCCTACCAACTGCTCACTTACTCCAGGTATCTGCATAAAATGTTGTGCATGTGTAAAAAAATGCAAAACCAAAGCAAAATACTTTACAGACCCTACCTACCTTGAGCACAAGGAGATTCTGGAGAAGAATTTTACCAGTCCGCGCAAAGAACCTGAAATTTTCTGGTAGAGTTAACTTTTACCTGAACAACCCTTTCTGCTGCTCTACCCTATTTTGGGTAGCGGAAGGAAGTGTAGGAAAAAAATCTATCCCCGTTATTTGCTCCACCTCATCAATGGTTACCGCATAACTTTCCAGAGGTCTGCTTACAGGAGCTTTGCCACTGATTTTGGATTTTCTTTTTGGTGGATTATGGAAAACAAATGCACTTCCACGGTATTCGCCGTTAATTTTGGTAAGGAGTACCTTGTAGAATTTGTCGGGAATAACAACTTCATTGGCTCCCAGTTTGCCGTGTTCATTACTGAGGATTATTGGTCCACAAACAATGTAGATGCTCCCATATTTGAGGGACCATTTACGGCACTGTTCCTCCAATTCTTTCCAGTCACCAGTGTTCAGTTGGGTATTCTGAGGGCATATATTTGTAAAATAGTAGCTTTCGTCCATAGCTTCTGCACTCCACTTGAAATCTGCAGCAGGTGCCATGTGGCCACGGTCCCATCCGGAATTCCTATAATCTTCCTTATTAGCCTGAGGTCCAATAACATTAGGGTCTTGTCTAAACTTATCTTTACGAGGGTTGTCTCCTTGCGCCTCAACAGCTGTAAGCTCATACGCCACCCAATTTGGCAGACGGTTCTCACTATTGTATGAAACCGTAAAACCCTTATACTCCAAAATCTGGCTTGGAACACTTTTTTTAAGGCGAGGTATCTCCACATTGCCCGTTACCGGAACTTGCTCTACATTTTGTTCTAACTTCTGCCCTATCTTTTGTTCTATCTTCTGCTCTATTTTATCCTCTATATCACGTAATTCTATATTTGCAGTGTTTATATCATCCATAAGATAGAATACTCCTGCAACTATTGCCACCAATAGTGCCAATGATTTTCCCAATTTATTGGCCGAACCTTTCTTTTTTGATTTCTTCTTCATCCTTATCCATTTTAATGCAAAATTAACAAATACCTTAAATTAGCTATTCCCCTACAGGCAGGTTATCCATATATTTGCACTTTAAATTAGAATTGGTGTGCACTGATGGAATCTGAGAATATACAGGAAAACATAAATATATTGGCCTCCCTAACCCCAGGAGAAGAGGGTATAATTACTAAAGTAAAGGGTTATGGAGCATTCCGAAAAAGGATAACTGAGATGGGTTTTGTCCCTGGAGTGGCTGTAAAGGTAATAAAGAAAGCCCCTCTTGGAGATCCTATTGAACTGGAGCTCATGGGATACCGTATCTCATTGAGAAAAAACGAGGCCAATCTTATAGAGATAGTTTCCAAGGAGGAATACAAAAATATAGACCACCCATTTGAGGGGGGTACTATTCCCTCTGATGAGGCCCTTATGGAGAGGGTGCATAAGGAGATAAATACCATAAATGTAGCATTGGTAGGAAATCCTAATTGCGGCAAAACAACTCTATTCAATACTGCAGCCAATAAAAACGAGAAAACAGGAAATTACAGTGGAGTTACCGTAAATCTTAAGACTGCACAATTCTTTCACAACGGATATACCATAAACATTACAGATCTGCCAGGCACATACTCATTGAGCGAATATACCCCGGAGGAACTCTATGTACGCCGTCATCTGCTGGATAATCTTCCCGACGTAGTTGTAAATGTAATTGATGCCTCCAATCTGGAGCGCAACCTCTACCTTACCACCCAACTTATTGATATGAACATTAAGGTTGTGGCAGCCTTGAATATGTATGACGAACTGGAACTGAAAGGGGACAAGTTCAACTATACTCTGTTGGGCAAAATGATTGGTATCCCATTTGTACCAGTAGTGGCAACCAAAGGACAGGGGATGAAAGAACTTCTGGACCGCATCATAGCCATATTTACAGATGCTGAACAGGATTACAGGCACTTCCATATAAATTACGGAACAACTATAAACGAATCTTTAAGGGAGGTGAAACAGTTGATTAAGGGTAATGAGGAGGTAAAAAGCAAAATTCACCCACAATACGCAGCAATAAAACTGCTGGAAGGTGACAAAGTATTTACTGAGAGGATTGCAGCAATAGAAGATACAGAAAATATCATTGCTTGTGCAGCCAAACAGATAAAGAGAATTGAAAAGGAATATGATGACAATTCTGCCTCCATAATTACCGATGCCAAGTACGCATTCATACATGGAGCTCTGGAGGAGACATATTTCCACGCAGAAAAAAATATGATGAATAAAAAGTACAGGTTTGACAATATTCTAACCCACAAGTGGTTTGGTCTTCCTATCTTTTTTATGTTCATGTTCCTTACTTTCCAGCTCACCTTTACAATAGGACAATATCCTACAGATTGGATTGATGCCGGAGTTGCACGGCTATGTGAAACTGTAGGCAATATGCTTGGAGAGGGGATAATAAGAGATATGGTTGTAGATGGAGCCATTGCTGGAGTTGGCAGTGTAATTGTATTTTTCCCTCAGATTATGATTCTGTTCCTGTTCCTTTCATTCATGGAGGATACAGGATATATGGCCAGAGTTGCATTTCTGATGGACAAGATTATGCACAAGATTGGGCTGCACGGAAAATCTGTAATTCCTATCATTATGGGATTTGGCTGCAACGTTCCAGCTATAATGGCAACAAGGACCTTGGAGAACCGCAAGGACAGAATCATTACAATTATGATGATTCCGTTTATGTCGTGCAGCACAAAATATCCTATCTATATGCTGTTTGTGACGGCACTGTTTACCAAGTATCAGGGAGCAATTTTATTCTCGGTATATTTCATAGGAATGATTATGGCTGTATTTACTGCTTTTGTCCTTAGAAAATTCTTCAGAAGCAAAGACGATGTTCCTTTTGTTATGGAGCTACCACCATATAGAGTGCCAACCTTAAGGAATGCCCTTAACCATATGTGGAGCAGGAGCCAACAATATTTGCGAAAAATGGGAACTACCATTCTTGTAGGTTCTATCTTTATATGGGCATTGGGATATTTCCCTCAAAAAACAGAATTCTCCAAAGATTATGAAGCTCTTGCCCAGCAAATTGAAATGAGCCAGAGTACACAAAGCCAGAAAGAATCTGCACTGTTGTCACTTGAAGCGGAGAAAAAATATGAGCAGATTGAACAGTCATATATTGCCCAGATAGGACAATTTGTGGAGCCTGCATTCAAACCTTTGGATTATGACTGGAAAATAAGCGTCAGCCTGTTTACTGGAATTGCCGCCAAAGAATTGATACTTAGCTCAATGGGAGTACTTTACCAATCTCCCGACGATTCTGAAGTAACCCTCCAGAACAAACTTATGGAGCAAAGGTATGAAAGTGGGGATAAAATAGGTGAGAGAATATTTACACCTGCCGTGGGATACTCCATGATGTTATTTATCCTCATCTATATTCCTTGTATAGCGGCAATAGCAGCCATAAAAAAGGAAGCTGGATGGCGTTGGGCACTGTTTATGACCATTTACAGCAGTTCGATGGCATGGTTGGCAGCATTCATAGTAAAACTGATAGGGGCTCTTATATAGAGCCTTTATTTTTACACTTAGTTGCTCTTTACTATCTAATTATTACCCACAAAAAAACAACTTTAAGAATAAAGTAGTATATTTGCGGACAACTAAACTACAACCTACACTGGTGCACTACACACCAGCCCTAATTCTATAACATCATGAAAGAACAACTTGAAGGACTTAACAGCCTGTCAATCAACTTTGGCGAAGGAGGATTAGCCATCGTGAACATCATTCTTGCATTTGTAATGTTTGGTGTGGCACTTGGTATCAGATGGCAGACATTTAAGGATGTATGGAAGAATCCAAAATCAGTTATTGTTGGTATACTTCTACAGTGGGTAGGACTTCCTGCTGTAACTTTTGCTGTTGCACTTGCACTTTCACCGCTTATCACTCCAATGGTAGCATTAGGTATGATTCTGGTAGCATCATGTCCTGGTGGAAACATTTCTAACTTCATGTCTTCCCTATCTAAAGGAAACATTGAGCTTTCTGTTTCACTAACAGCAATAACAACGGCATTTGCACCACTTGTAACTCCATTCAATTTCTTCTTCTGGGGTTCTATGTACAGCCAGATAATCAGCATTAGGAGTAATATCCCTACATTGGTAATTCCATTCTTCCCTATGCTTGAGCAGATTCTGCTTCTTTTGGGTGTTCCAATTGTTTTGGGTATGTTATGTGCAAAATACTGCCCTGGCATTACCAGAAAAATTTCAAAACCTACACAATACCTTTCCATACTATTGTTCCTTGCAATGGTAGTGGTTTCTTTCTCACAAAACTGGAAACTGTTTATTGAGAACCTGCACTACATATGTATCATTGTGCTTATTCACAACGGTTTTGCTTTAGCAACAGGATATTTTGGAGGTATGCTTACCAAACTTCCTATTAAAGACAGAAGAGCGCTTACTGTTGAGGTTGGTATACAGAACTCAGGTTTGGGTCTTGTATTGCTGTTCAACGCATCAATATTCCCTCCGGAGATATGGCATGGACACTATGGTGGAATGCTTATCATCACCGCATGGTGGGGAATATGGCATATTATATCTGGACTTGGAGTATCCTATTATTTCCGTAAAAAGGATGGATTATGAGTAAGAAAAAAATAAAGAAAATACAGGATTATGACAGAATGTACAGTACCCTTTTTCACTATGTAAAGGCTGCTGTCAATATATCCTATCGCGACATCATTCATGTAGGAACAGATAATATCCCCAAGGATGGTGCTATTATCTTTGCTCCGAACCACACCAATACGCTCATGGATGCTCTGGTGGTACTGACATACGACCTTAGTCCTAAAGTGTTCGTAGCCCGTGCCGATATTTTCAGAAACCGGAAGTTAGCTAAGGTGCTTACCTTCTTGAAAATCATGCCTATCATGCGTCAGCGGGATGGATTTCAGGCAGTAAAGAAGAATCAGGAGACTATCGATAGAGCAGTCGATGTCTTGAAGGACAAGATACCTTTCTGTATATTTCCCGAGGGAACACACCAAGCTAAATATTCATCGTTGCCACTTTCAAAAGGTATATTCAAGATTGCTTTCCAAGCTCATGAACAAATGCCTGAAGTACCGTTGTACATCGTGCCTGTAGGCGTCAGATACGGTGACTTCTTCCGTTTCCGTTCTACTGTGCGTATGGAGTTTGGCAAGCCTATCAATGTGGGTGAGTTCATTGCAAAGAATGACCAGCTGACACCGCAGGAACAGGCGAACAGCATGAGAGCCTTGCTTGCCGAGAGACTTCACGCTACCATTTTCCACATACCGAACGATGAGGACTATAACGCTACTTTCGAGGTATGTAATGCTGTAGAACCTCTTGAAATAGAAGCATTACTGAATGACAAGGCCAACCGAGGCTTGCATAGCCTTGAAGTACAGTTCCAGGCAAACAACCGGACTTTGAATCGTATTGAAGCTTTGAAGCAGAGTGATTCTGAAAAGGCTCGAAAGCTGCTTGAACTTGGAAAGGAAGCATACAAAATACGCAAGAAGAAAGGCATAGATGTAGAGTCGGCATCGGTAAAGAAACCGTTGCTTTCTCGACTGACGAGAATCTTGTTGACGCTGGTTACTTTACCTTATACTCTTCCGGTATCGATACTTGCCAGTCCGGTAGTGGGTCTCTGTCAATTCATTTTCACGAAGCTGAAGGACCCTGCTTTCAGAAACTCTGTAAGATTTGTGATGAATCTTGTGGTATGGCCTTTGTTGGTTATGATATATGCCATCATAGCTTTCTGTCTGCTTCCTTGGTCATGGGCACTTGCCGTAACCTTGCTTGTTATGCCAGCCCCGATTGTAGCACATGAATTATGGAAGACCATCCGTCTTACCGTATCTGACATCAAGCTGTTGAAGGAAAAGAAACTGAGGAAACTCTATTCGAAGATCAGGGAGCTAATAGGAGGGAAGTAAACTCGTTTTAAAAATAGCGGGTTGCGCATTCAGAAAGCGCAACCTGTTATTTTTGTTTATCAATACTTCTTGATGAAGTCTTCTATGATTTTGAATGATGGTTCGTAGTTGGTACTGATGTGGTTTTCCCATGTGTCGTGCACAGTATGGTAATATTTGAATGCATCACCATGCTCGTTCATGAAGAACACCACCGGTACATTCTTCTTGGCAAAAGGCCAGTGGTCGCTGTTTTCGTCCAATTCATGTCTATCCAATGCTTGGAAATAGCCTTTCTCAGCATTGATTTGTTCGAACAAAGCGAATCCTTCCATAGCTTCATTGCTGAATTCGCAGTACTGTTTAGGGTTGTTGTCGGCTATCATGTCGAGGTTGAAGAGATACTTGATTTGGCTCAACGGTACAATTGGGTGTTCCACATACCAATCCGAACCGCGGAGGTTGGCATCCTCACCTGAGAAAGCGATGAAGTACATATCGAATTCCGGTTTGTTCTGGGCATAATGGGCAGCAAAAGTGATGATGGCTGCTGTGCCCGATGCGTTGTCATGTGCACCCGGATAGAAGGTCTTCTTGCCTAATTTGCCCAAGTGGTCGTAATGGGCAGTGAACACGTAGCAGCTGTCATGACGGGTACCTTCCACCTTCGCTATCACGTTGAAGCATTCGTAGTCCTTCAGGAACTCGTTTTCCATATCCACCTTGAT
>JAZLBB010000046.1:0-22067 GCA_045613465.1 Candidatus Egerieisoma sp. | reverse complement strand
GAGCGGAAGACGAGGTTCGAACCCGCGACCCTCAGCTTGGAAGGCTGATGCTCTACCGACTGAGCTACTTCCGCATACGTTTAGATACAAAAATAGTGGGGAGAGCAGGATTCGAACCTACGAAGGCGTGCGCCAGCAGATTTACAGTCTGCCCCAGTTGGCCACTTTGGTATCTCCCCATTATTTGCATCTTTTCAAAAAACTTGGAGCCGATGGAGGGATTCGAACCCCCGACCAGCTGATTACAAATCAGCTGCTCTGGCCAACTGAGCTACATCGGCAAAATGTCAATTTCCCACTTAGAGCGCCTCGTGAAGAGGTTTTCTTTTCGTTTGGGATTGCAAAGATATGTACTCTTTTTTAAACCTCCAAACTTTTTTGAAACTTTTTTAAAAAATTTTTTCTCCTACTTTGCTGCAACTATGCTATCGTAAATATTATCAATATTATAGCCACATTCAGAAATTAATTCATCAACTGTTCCCTGTTGGATAAATTTATCGGGAATACCCAAAGAAATTACTTTTACCCCATTCCCGAGAGATGCCACACACTCAGAAACCGCACTTGCCAAACCACCAAAAACAGCACCATCCTCTACAGTTATAATAGTATTACACCTCTCACATGCATACTTCACAAGATCCGCATCCAACGGTTTAAGGAACCTCATATTTATATGTAAAGGATTCATCCCCTCCCCTCTTGCCTTTTCCACCGCCTTAACAACTTTATTCCCGACAGTACCAAGAGACAGCACAGCAACTCCGTTACCTTCAGAAACAACCACACCCTTCCCAGGCTCAACAAACGAAAAAGGTTTCTCCCACTCCAACCCTTCACAATTTCCTCTTGGATATCTTATGGCAGTGATCCCGTACTCATCCAAAGTAGCAGAATACAACATATTCCTCAATTCAATCTCATTCATAGGAGCCGCAATAGTAATATTAGGTATAGGTCTGAAATATGCCAGATCAAACGCTCCATGATGAGTAGCTCCATCCTCCCCCACAATACCGCCCCTATCGAGACAGAAAATCACCTTTAGATTCTGCAGTGCCACATCATGAATAATACTGTCGTACGCCCTCTGCATAAATGTTGAATATATGTTACACACAGGCAACATACCATTAGCAGCCAAACCTGCCGAAAAGGTTACAGCATGTTGCTCCGCAATACCCACATCATACGTTCTCTGAGGAAACTCCTCAATCATATAGGTAAGTGAGCATCCCGACGCCATTGCAGGTGTAATTCCCACAATCTTCTCATTTTCTCGAGCTAACTCAGTAAGGGTCTTTCCAAAGATATCCTGATACCTGAGTACTCCACCAGCAGACACCTTCCTCTCGCCGGTAGCAACATCAAACTTACCTGGAGCATGCCACACACTCGGATCCTGTTCTGCAGGTGCATATCCCTTACCTTTTATAGTACTTATATGCAATAACTTTGGACCGTCAATATCCCTAAGATTAGAAAGTGTTGTAACCAGCTCCTCAATATCATTGCCATCAATAGTACCAAAATATCTGAAACCCAACCCTTGGAATACAGAACCACTTTTCATGAACGCCAATTTGGTGCTCAACATGAACTTCTGCGCCAACTTGCGGATTTTACCATTGCCCAGCACTTTCCACATTTTGTTCTTTACCTTATTATAAGCAGGTGAAACCGCAATCTTAACAAGGTAATTGTGAAGTGCTCCAACATTTTTATCTATAGAAATCTGATTATCGTTCAAAATCACAAGGATATTTGACTTTAGCGCCCCTGCATTATTAAGTCCCTCAAAAGCCAAACCTCCTGTCATGGCACCATCACCAATCACCGCCACCACATTAGCCTTATCTCCCCTCATCCTTGCGGCTTCAGCAATACCAAGTGCCGCCGAAATAGAAACAGAAGTATGCCCGGCGCCAAAAGCATCATACTCACTCTCGGCCATCTTTGGGAAGCCGCTAATACCGTCATGCTTTCTGTTTTTTGCAAACGCATCCCTTCTTCCTGTAATTATCTTATGGGCATAAGCCTGATGTCCAACATCCCACACCAACTTATCATTAGGAGTATCGTACACATAATGTAATGCTACAGCAAGTTCCACTGCTCCCAAACTTGACCCAAGATGCCCAGGATTCTTTGAGCAGCACTCAAGCATATACTCCCTTATCTCCCTACAAAGTGCAGGAAGATCTTCAATATTAAGTTTCCTTAAATCTGCCGGTGAATTTATGTTGCCTAATATTTTCACAATAACTCCATCAGTAAAAACTGTGCCAAGTTACAACATATTTACAATATGCTAAAATTTAATTTATTTGATACTTTTCTGTAAAATTGCTACCTTGCCAAATTATTTGGAAAAATCTGCAAACTAAAATATTAAATAGTAATGACCAAAACACACAAACTATTGAATGACAACGGTGTAGTAAGATGGACCGCACTTGTGCTCATAGCACTTATGATGTTCTTCGCCTACATGTTCGTAGATGTATTGTCACCATTGTCAACACTTCTGGAGACATCGAGAGGATGGTCTGCAGAAACCTATGGAACATTCTGCAGCTCGGAATACTTCCTTAACGTATTTGTATTCTTCCTCATTTTTGCCGGAATTATCCTCGACAAAATGGGAATACGCTTTACCGGTATTCTGTCGGGAGCAGTAATGGTAGTTGGTGCATCAATCAAACTATACGCAATTAGCGAGTGGTTTACTCCAGACAATGCACTTTACCAGTTCCTAAGTTCATTCTGGACCAGCTTCCCAGCAACTGCCAAATTGGCATCCCTTGGATTTATGATCTTTGGATGCGGTGTTGAGATGGCCGGTGTAACAGTATCAAAAGCAATTGCAAAATGGTTCAAAGGTAAAGAGATGGCCCTTGCAATGGGTTTGGAGATGGCTATTGCACGTTTGGGCGTAGCAGCTGTATTCCGTTTGTCGCCATACCTTTCTACATGGGCAAATGAGGCTATGCCAACTGTAGTAACCCCTGTACTTTTCTGTACAATCCTACTTGTAATAGGCTTGCTTACTTACACAATCTTCACCTTTATGGACAAAAAACTTGATGCACAGATAGGCGCATCAGCAACAGAAGAGGCAGAGGAGCAGTTTAAAGTTAGCGACATTGGAATCCTTTTCACCAGCAAAACATTCCTTATTGTAGCAGGTTTGTGCGTACTATATTACTCAGCAATCTTCCCATTCCAGAAATTTGCAACCGGTATGCTTGAGACTAACCTCAATATGCCTACAGCAGAGGCTTCAGGTCTGTTCTCATGGTTCCCGATAGGCGCAATGGTCCTTACCCCATTCCTTGGAGCATTCCTCGACAAAAAAGGTAAAGGAGCATCAATGCTTATCCTTGGTTCAATCCTTATGATTACCTGCCACCTTGTATTTGCATTGGTTCCACTTACAAAACCACTTGCATACGCAGCAATCATCCTTTTGGGAATCTCATTCTCATTGGTTCCTGCAGCCCTATGGCCATCGGTTCCAAAACTTGTAGAGGAGAGATACCTTGGTTCTGCATACTCTGTAATCTTCTGGATTCAGAATATTGGTCTAATGGCATTCCCTATCATCATTGGATGGAGCTTGGACAAAACAGGCGGATACACCGTTCCAATGCTTATCTTCTCATCACTTGGAGTGTTTGCACTAATCCTTGGATTGTGGCTTAAAGTTGAAGACAAGAAAAAAGGTTATGGCCTTGAGCTACCTAACATCAAGTAACAAACAATAAAACAATATTAACTAACAAATCACTTAAAATTTATGACTAACGTAGTAAAAACTCTGAAAGAGAGTAAGAGTGCATGTTGGATTGCATGGGCTTGCCTTGTAGTTCCAATGTTTGCGTCATATTTCTTTGACGACATGTTCTCTACAATCTCACACATTTTCAAAAACCCTGAGATGCTTGAGCTTGGCTGGAACACCATGGATTATGGCTTCTACGCCGGCGGTTACTCATTCCTATGTGTTTGGGGAGGTCTTATCGTTTGCGGTATGCTTCTAGACAAATGGGGCGTACGTGTTACAGGTTCAATCTTCGTTGGCCTTATGGCTGCCGGTGCTGCACTTGTATATGTAACTATTTCTACTCCAGCAATCGTTGCAACCGGCAAATCACTTTACATCGCTTATGTAGGATGTATGTTGTTCGGTCTTGGTAGCGAGATTGCAGGTGTTGCAGTAACCCGTTCAATTGCAAAATGGTTCAAAGGTAAATCAATGGCTTTGGCTATGGGTCTTCAGTTGGCTATTGCACGTTTGGGTACAGCAGCTGCTCTACTTCTTTCACCAGTATTGGTAGCAGAGTCAGCAAATGGCGCATATCCTTTGGATGTAACCAACAAACCTGCTTTCTGGGGCTTGATGCTATTGCTTCTTGGTACTATCGTATGGGGTATCTTTGTTGCAATGGATGCTAAATTTGACAAAGAGCAGGGTACTTCAGACAAAGTTGAGACTGCAGAGGAGGACAAATTCAAATTCTCAGATATCTTCAAGATTTTGGGTAACAAACACTACTTGCTAATCTCTCTACTTTGCGTATTCTTCTACTGCTGTATCATTTCATTCAAGAAATTCGCTACAGCTATCCTAATCCCAAGATTTGGTGCAGACGCAGCAGAGTTTGAGCAGACAGCTTCTATGATGGTATCTATGATTCCTTTCTTTACTGTAGTGTTCACTCCATTGTTCGGTAGCCTTGTAGACAAAATTGGTAAAGCTACAACTTGGATGATTACTGGTTCAGTAATGGTATTCGTAGCTCACGTTATCATTGCATTTGCTCCAGGTGAGGCAATTTTCGGTTACATTGGTATCGCTATCCTTGGTGTAGGTTACTCATTGGTTCCTGCAGCAATGTGGCCTTCAGTTCCAAAAATCGTTCCTGAGAAAAACCTTGGTACAGCATACTCTCTAATCTACTGGATCCAGAATATGGGTATGATGGCAGTTCCAATCATCGTTGGACACATCCTTAACAAATTCTCTGGCGTAGAGGCAGCTGTAAATGCTGAGTACGTATTCATTATCCTTGGTATCGTTGCAATCACAGTTTCATTGATGCTTTACTTCTCATCTAAGAAAAACCCTCAGTTGAAACTTGATGTTCCAAACAAAGAGAAATAACCAACATATCATAACACAAAAAAAGTGGTCTTTTGCCAAAGACCACTTTTTTTATATCACTTGCTTACTAATTTGCCGTACGTAGAATAAAAATATCTCTAATATATTTCCATTTATTGCGTGGAATCTCACTACTGTCGGGAATAACAAAATACTCTTTAGTACTCCTTACCTTATTATATATAGAGAAAATCTCCTGCAACTGATAAGGATCCCTCTGCAATCCGGTACCAACAAGTACCGGGGCAGAAATATGAGAAGCAATGGAAACAACCGAATACGCCCCTGTAAGGATATCCAACTGCGGAGACTCCACAAAAGACCCGCTTACAGCATCATCCAAAGCACTGGCTACCAGCGCACACATTGCACCATAACCCTTTCCCTGAACATAAATTGCCTTTGGATTGATCTCTGGGCGCAACTTTGCATAATCTATTGCAAGGAGCATATCTGTAAGGTAATTTTTTATAACATCATCCCCATAGCCTCTATTCTTAAGATAAATCACCATCTCGGCATTATCTGACGATGCAGTAAAATCTGCCAGAGGATTGGCAGACATCTCCTCCATAGGAACAAGAGTAATTATAAGCTGCAGTTCCTTTTTTCCTTTAGGAAAAGCGAAATAGCCAGATACCTTCTCATTTCCTCTTGAAACCATAGAAAAATCATACACATTTTTCTCTTTTCCCGACAATCTGCTGTTCTTTATAATAGAATACTGAGGTCTTAGATCCCTCCTCTGTAAGGCAATCGTATTAGCCATATAAACAAAATCACCTCTACCCCCCTTCTCTCCAAGATACTCCAGCATTGCATCAGATATCTTCTCTGGCTCCTTTGCCACATTCACCTTCTTAATAAATCTTCCATCATTATAGAAAATAACATTATAGAAACCAGGCTGCACAGTTTTAAAACTGAACGAAAGCAATGTAGAATCCAACGGTCCAATATTTCCACTCTGAGAAATATCATATAGCGAATTCCCAAGAAAATCCCTTATCTCGCACTTTACATCAAATGTATCATCCACTTTTCTGGTATTGGAAAGGGAAATCTTTACAGTAGGGTTCTCAGTTCCATAAAAAGCCCAGTCATTAACCTGCAAAATCCTGCTTGCAAGGGTATCAGAAGCAAAACCCTTACCAATGGCAAGGGAGCTCAACAAAACAAAAAATAAAAACCTTCTCATACAGCTATACCCCCTTCTTTCTCAACTGCTCTCTAAACTCCTTAGGAGAACAATTCTTCTTTTTCTTAAAGATACGGTTAAAATTTGAGAGGTTATTAAAACCACAATCAAAACATATCTCAGACACAGGGGAATTGGTCTCAATCAACAATTTACAGGCATGCCCCATCCTAACATCAATAATATAATCAGACAAGCTCATACCAGTACGGGCCTTAAAGAACCTGCTGAATGCCACTGCCGACATCCCTGCCATCTGTGCCACTACCGGAAGACGGATATCCTTTTTATAATTCTCATTCACATACTGCTGTATATTCTTAACCCTACGGCTCTCTGAATGAGTATCAATCTTGGCAAAAGGAGAAGAAGATAGAGTTTTTGCATCCTTGCTCTTAGAAAGCTCATACAAAATTGTAAAAAACTTCATAACAGCATAAAAAGAATCCTGCTCCATAGAAAGTCCATCTAACAACGGATACACCTTCATTATTGCAGACATAGGAAAAGCAATGCCCCTCTGACCCTTAACCAACATCTTGCGTATAGAGTCAAACTGAGATTTGTTAATAAAATTCTTCTCAAAAATATCTGGAGAAAACTGAATGGTAATTTCTCTAACCCTGCTACTCTTACACTCATGCTGCTCCAACACATGTTCCAGGTCTTTACTGGAGACAAGTACAAGGTCATAATCTCCAATAACCTCAACACTGTCACCCACAATTCTCTTTACCCCCTTTGCATTCTCAGTAAAGTTGAGCTCATAATCGGAATGGGAGTGAATAGGATATGTAAACTCCCTCTTACTGCGGTCTGCAATATAAAAAAAATCCTTTTCCGACAAAGGTGTAATCTCCTTAAGCACCTTATCCTTGTTATAACCTGGCATAATTAAAAAATATCTCTCTTTTCAAAAATATAATCTTCTGCCCTCTCCTGGGCCATATCCCTCACCATCCTTTCCAACACCTGCAAATTATCTCCTGTAGTAACAAATCTTCCCGACGGATTGTTACCTGACAACTTGTGAGCATTCTTCCTACCATCAAGCACCTGAACTACTCTCCTGGCCACTGCAGGTGCAGAATTTACAATCTCCACACCATCTCCCGAAAACTCCCTTATAATCTTCTCCAAAAAAGGATAATGAGTACATCCCAACACTATATGATCTACATTCTCCTCAAGCATAGGAAGAATATATCTCCCAATAAGAGCTCTTGCCCTGGTAGAATCCACATCTCCCCCCTCTACCAGTTCTACAAGCCCCTCTCCAACCTGCTCAATAACCTTTGCATTTGAGGCAAACTTGTGCAGAGTACGCAAATACAGCTCCCCTTTAAAAGTTCCACGAGTAGCCAAAACACCAATTGCCCCTGTTTTTGTATTTATGGCAGCAGGTTTTACAGCAGGCTCCATCCCAACAAAAGGGATAGAATAATGCCCCCTCAAATACTCAATAGCTGCAGCAGTAGCAGTATTGCAAGCCACAACAATAATATCTGCTCCCTGAGCAATCAGAAAATCTGTAACTGCTATAGCTCTTGCAATCACCTCCTCCTTAGATTTGGGGCCATACGGACAATAACCTGCATCTGAAACATACAGATACTGCTCAGAGGGCAACTCTCTAAGCAGCTCCTTCCATACAGAAAGGCCTCCTACACCCGAATCATATACACCAATCATACTCATAATAACATACAAAGGTAAAAAAAAGTGGTGACTTTATGTCACCACCCTTAATTCTGCAGGAAATCAACCAACTTTATCAAGCTCTTTGGATCGCTCCACTTTATTTTGTTCTTCTTTACAAAAACTTTAAGATCATCCTCCTTCTCAGGCATAAGCTTCTCAAGAAGTTTTCTTTGTGCAGGATAAATATTGCCATTTGTTACAATAAAATACTCATCACTTAGAGGAATAACCTTACCAGCCTCTTTATCTGTCTGTTGCATCATGTGATTAGTTATGGAACCAATACCCTCCAAAGAGGTAAGAGCCTTTGTAGAGATTGTATTTGATGATGAACCATAAGCACCACCTGTCTCATTGAGTCTTGAATAATCTGGTTTCTGCAATCTTGCCACAAAACCTTTCTCACATTTCTCAATAACATACATCAGCTGATTACCTATATTCATATACTGCTGAGTACCAAATACAACCAAAAGAATATCGCTCATATTTGCCTCTACAATCTTATCATCCTTAATATAATGCAAATTACTCCTTCCAAGATGAATATTTGCAGAATAATCTGCTGTACCGCCACTTTTAAAGTTTATAGTACAGTTCTGGAAATTATTATACACATACGGCCAGGTAGTTGTAGGCTCCTGAGCCCTGAGTATACCTGCTCCCAGCAGGCACACAACTAGAGTAATCAATATCTTCTTTGCTCCCATATCAACGAGTTTTCTCAAAGATAATAAAAAAAGAGTCCGGCTCAAAGAACCGGACTCAAATTTATTCAGTAAAAATTACTCACCAACTTTTACTCCTACTGCACCAGGGAATGTTCTTGCACCAAAGCCCATACCGTCAATGTAGATACATGGACCTACCTCATCGTTGAACTTAAGTGTTTTACCACCATCCTCAATGTAAACTACTAGATTACCTGCATCATAGTAGTTTCCATCCCAGTCCATACCTACTAGATATACATCAATACCGCTGTATTTGTACTCTACCATCTGCCAAATAGGGAATGTGATAGTATTAGCCTCAGTATCAACAATACCATACATCTTAGTCTGCTCAATATCCCAACCTGTGTTACAGAATAGGTTTCTCACCCATACTTTAGAGATATCTGAATCATCTTTCTTAACTACGATATTAGTTTGAAGAGGACCACCAGTAGTGTTGTAATATGTTACATCATAAGTACCCAAAATGTAAGATAGCGGATGATCCAAATCCAGGATAGTTACAGTTGCTGTATTTGCTTTACCTGCATTTACACCTCCAAGGTCTGAAAAAGTAAGATTAAACTGAATATCGCCTGTATATACGCCAGGAACATTAACAATCTCAACTTCTACCTCAGCTGTTCTGGTCTCTGAATTGAATAATAGTTTACCACCATTCTTAACAGTATAGTTAACACCTGATTTAGCAGTAACATCTACACCTGAAACAGTTACAGTTGCCTCAAGACCTGCTACAGAAGCCAAAGTAACTGGAATCTTAATAGAACCGCCATCCTCACTTACAGAGTAAGTAGAAGAGCCAAAGGCTACAAAAGCATCTTTGTCATTGAATTTAGCATACTCGTTTGGATTACAAGATGCCAACAAACAAAGAGCAAATATATTTAGTAATAGAAATATCTTTTTCATTGTCTTTCCAAATTTTAATATTCAGGATTCTGTACTAGGTTAGGGTTCAAATCCAACTCTCTCTGAGGAAGTGGAAGAGCCCATTTATAACTTGGGAAAGGAATGTTTTTAAACTGGTCACCAGCTGTAAAGTCTGTACGCTCAACACCCTGGCCCCATCTTGCAAGATCCCATAGATAGTGACCCTCATAAGCCAACTCAAGTCTTCTCTCAAGTTTGATATCAGCAATACCAATAGAAGTAAGTGCATCAACACCTCTGTTTGCTCTGATTGCATTGATATCTGCCTGAGCCTCAGTAATCTTGTTAAGTTTTAGGTATGCCTCAGCTCTGTTCAAGTACATCTCAGACAAACGCAATACAATAATGTTGTTACAATCTGGAGTACCGTCACCTTTACCAGCATATTTGGTTGTCCACATCAAACCGCCAGATTTATCGTCTTTATCAGTTCTGTGTAGTGATTTTCTAACATCGTTATCCTCATATAGGTTGTAAAGGTCAGCAGAAACGCCACAGTCTGCATAACCATTAGGGTTAGTTACATAAGAAATGTCTGACCATGACTGATAGTAACCGTTAGTTTTCTTTCCGTAGAACTCAAAGATTACCTCTCCATCCTCATCAGCAACATCTTTAGTCCAAACAGTTGGAAGCTCAGCAGCAGTCCAAAGGTTGAAATTAGCATTGTTGATAACTTTGGTAGCATAATCTGCAGATTTCTGCCACTCACCCATGTATAGATAAACTCTTGAAAGAAGAGCCTGAATAGCAGGAAGAGTAATACCAGCTTTAGCATCTACTAGGTCTGCTCTTGCATAGTCAGGATCAATAATCTGCTCTGCCTCAAGAAGGTCAGTAACAATCTGGGTGTAAACCTCTTTAACAGTATTTCTAGCAGGAGTACCAATCTCTGTAACCAATACTACAGGAACACCTGGGCTATCTGGCTGATAAGTGTAAGGCTGAGCATAGTAAAGTACATTAATATGGTGAGCCAAAGCTCTTGCAAACAAACACTCTGCTTTAAGGTTGTTCAAATCCTGTGCAGTAACACCCTGCTCGCTATCTTTACCCTCAAGGTTGTTGATAACATTATTAGCAGCAGAAATTACATAATATGCACTACCCCACATTCCTGAAGTAGCATCTGCTGAGTAGTTCCAAACATACTCAGAATAGAAACGGCCAGACTGGAAAGTACCATCAGCCTCTCTACGTCCGTTACCAGAACGCATCTCAACTGCCTGTACGTATGATGAGCTGTACCAGCTGTACATAGGCATGATTGCAGCATACGCAGCCTTGTTAAGGCCGGCAAAATTACTCAAAGTAACCTCGGTACTCTGAGAAGTTGTAGGAGCCTTGTCTAGGAAGTCTGAACAACTTGCTAGTGAAAGAGCTACAACTAGTGTTAAAAATATCTTAATACTTTTCATCTTCAATAACTTTTATTAGAATGTAATCTCTAGACCGCCAATGAATGATTTAACCATTGAGTATCCACCACCAGACTCATAACCTAGTGAACCTAGCTCAGGATCAAATACTCCATCAACATCGTGGAAAGTATAAGGGTTAATAGCGCTCACATAAACCTTAACATTCTTCATACCTGCTTTCTTGCACCAAGTTGAAGGAAGGTTGTATGACAAAGTAACATCTTTAATTCTCAAGTAGCTACCATCCTGTAGGAAACGGCTTGAGTAACCTGCATAGTAAACAGATGATGAACCGTAAACTGGTTTAGGGTTAGTTGCATGGTCACCAGGTTTTTTCCAGTAATCCAAAGCGTATTTGTTTACAGGAGTTGTAACAGCATCATCATACCAACCATAAATGTTAGCTACAAGAACATCGTTACCAATAGAGTACTCAAAGAATGCGCTCAAAGACAAACCTTTCCAGCTGAACTGAGTGTTGAAACCACCAGTTGCATCAGCCTCAGGAGAACCAAGGTAAGCATATCTTGCTTTAGATCTGTCGTTAGTTAGAGAACCATCCTCTGCATACCACAAACCATCACCGTTTGAAGGGTTTACACCATACCAGTCACGAACATAGAAGTTGTAAAGGTTTTTACCGTTTACTATTCTAACTGGAGATGAGTCACCGTTACGCTGGTCAGTTGCTGTCAAGAACTCAGAACCTGCCAAGTCAAGAACTTTAGATCTGTTGAATGCGATATTGAAACCTGCAGTCCAAGTAATGTCGTCAGTTCTAAGGATATCACCCTCTACCATAAACTCAACACCTTTGTTCTCAATAGAACCGATGTTCATAGTGTTAGAAGAGAAACCTGAAGTCTGAGGAACCTGTTTTGCAAGTAGCATATCCTCTGTTTTACGGTTATAAACCTCAATGCTACCATTGATTCTGTCTAGGAATGCAAAGTCAACACCAACGTTCCAAGTCTTATTCTCCTCCCAAGTTAGATTAGGGTTAGCAACTCTTGAAGGAAGCATACCTGTAATACCGTTGTAAGAAGAAGTAGCGTATAGACCGTAAGCCAAGTATCTTGAGATATTGTTGTTACCGTTAACACCATAAGAAGCACGAAGTTTCAAAGTGTTCAACCACTCAACATCGCTCAACCATGACTCTTTGTGCATGTTCCAAGATGCAGATGCACTCCAGAACAAACCCCACTGAGTCTCTGAACCGAACAATGAAGAACCATCGTAACGTACAGATGCCTGAGCATAATATTTAGAATCGTAGTTATAGTCTACCAAACCGAAGAATGACATCAAAGTCTCCTCGCTCTCACCATAATAAACCTGGTCTTTAGCAGCAGATGATGTATTAGGGAATGGAATAGCTGGATCTACATCTGGAGATTTGCCACCTAGATAGTTGTAACCATCATACTGAGCCTCCTGACCTGCCAAAGCTCTAACTGAATGTTTGCCGTAAACATCATCAAAGCTAACAGTGTTAGAAGTGGTTAGTCTGTACTCCTGAGATCTGTATGTCCAAAGAGTTGTTGTTCCCTCGTTAGTCTCTGGTGCCCAATACTGTCTTGAGTTTACCATAGACATCTCTGCACCATTTGTAGATTTGATAGTAACCTGTTTGATAGGTTTGTACTCTAGGAACATGCTGCTCTGTAGTCTGTATGAAACATCGTTGTACTCATCATACTGTGCAACAGCTCTAGGGTTAGTGTTAGAGTTGTTAGGAAGATCAAGGTTGTGGTTACCGTTCTCATCGTATGCTTTCTCCCATGGAAGTACATTCCACATTGCAAACGCACCGTTAGAGTAGTACAATGAACCCATCTGACCTGAATTCTGGTCTGAGTAGCTCAAGTTAACTTTAGCACCAACTTTCAAGTTGTTCAAAAGTTTGTAATCGGCGTTCATACGAGCAGAGAATCTCTTATAGTCTACACCGTAGTAGATACCAGTCTCATCGTGGTAAGCCAATGAAGTATAGAAAGTACCTCTGTCGTTACCACCAAGGCCGTTAACCTCAAACTCACGCATTTTACCAACTCTTGTAAGGTGCTCATACCAGTCAGTAATCTCACCATCAAGAATTGAAAGCGGACGATAGTAGCTCTTGCTTGCATCATCAGGGTTCAAACCTGCATTGATGATCATATTTCTCTGGTAGTCCAAAAGGTCAGCTGCACTAACAGGACGGAAATCCTTGTCGTTTGAAATCTGGGTTACACCCACTTTAGCACGTGCAGTGAAAGAAGCTTTACCCTGTTTACCGCTCTTGGTAGTTACAAGGATAACACCGTTAGCAGCACGAGAACCGTAGATAGAAGCTGCAGCAGCATCTTTCAAAACTGTGATAGACTCAATGTCGTTAGGGTTGATAGCAGACATAGTAGTACCTGAACCTGCACCAACGTTAGACATTACGTTCTGGTCGTTAGCCATTACTGGAATACCGTCAACTACCCATAGAGGATCTGAACCAGCACCAATAGAAGAAATACCACGGATGCGGATTGTTGAAGGAGCACCTGGCTGACCTGAGTAAGATGAAATCTGAACACCGGCCATTTTACCAGCCAACATTTTCTCAACAGAAGCTACTGGAGCTGTGCTGATTGCTTCAGATTTAACAGTTGTTACCGAACCGGTTTTTGCCTCTTTACTTACTGTACCGTAAGCTACAACCATAACGTCATCCAATACCTGAGCATCCTCAGTCATTGTTACGTTAATCTGGGCTCTGTTGTTTACAGGCATAACCAAAGTTTTCATACCAACAAGAGAGTAAACCAAAGTTCCGTTACCTGGAACAGTGATTACATAGTTACCATCTACATCTGTAGAAGTACCATTGTTGGCTGAACCTTGTTGCAATACGTAAACACCAATAATGGGTTCACCATTTTGATCTGTAACAGTACCTTTTACAGTTATATTCTGCGCCCATGCAAAACTAACTGCCAATAATGAGAGTACTGTCAAGAAAAACTTTACTTTTCTCATAAAGGTTTTTTTTAAGGTTAATATTAAATTTTAGTAGGTTTTTTCAAAGCCTAATTTCTCCATGGGGGAGAATATGCAAATATAATAGATACTTTTTAAAAAGCAAAAAAAGCCTCTTCACCCCACTTAAATATAAAAATAATTATTTTTTGTAAATAATCTGATTTATCTTCAAAAAATCACATATACCCGACCATTTTTATATTATTTCAAACCTATCGGGAATATTTTATTATAAATTTTAATTAAAGCATTTTCTCAGAAAAGATGAATCGCCCCATTTTGCGAGGATTGGTAATAATTTAAAACTTGCAACAAATAAACTCCCTTTTTGTTCAAAAAAAATTAGTTTCCTTAACATTTTAAAGCTACAGAAGCAATATTCTGCACTAATTGTAAGAAAACTACACAAAAACTGGAATATTTAAAATTTTACACATATCACATAATCAGAATGTTATGAATATAACAAAATCAAAATACAGTATTTTATGCACATATTATTCAGAAACATGAAATTATAGAATCTAGATATCTACAGACAAGATTTGCATTTACAACAACTCATTTTAGTTTTAATATAAAAGTTATATAATATTGATAATTAGACATATATACTCAATAATATTATTTTAAGTTACAGATTGATACCTAAGCGAACTTTACTTTTTACACAATCAAGCAAACTGCTGAGAAAAAAGGTACATTAAAAATCAACAAATATTAACCTAAAAAAAACCTTTATGAGAAAAGTAAAGTTATTTTTAACAGTACTCTCATTATTGGCTGTTAATTTCCTTTCAGCACAGAATTTAACAGTTAAGGGTACTGTTTCAGACCAAAATGGAGAGCCCATTATTGGTGTTTACGTATTACTTCAAGGTTCTACATCCGGTACATCAACTGATGCAGACGGTAAATATGAGATCAGTGCACCTGCAAACGGTACATTGGTATTCAGCCTTGTAGGAATGAAAGAGGTTGTTATGCCTGTTAATAACAAAGCTCTTATCAACGTTGTTATGAGTGAGGAGTCAGTTGAGCTTGACGACGTTATGGTTGTTGCTTACGGTACTGCTTCTAAAAAATCATTTACAGGTTCTGCTGCAACTGTAAAGAAAGAGCAATTGGAGAATATCCAGACATCTAACTTTACAAAAGCTTTGGAAGGTACTGTAGCCGGTGTGCAGGTTGTTGGAGGTACTGGCCAGCCAGGTTCTTCTGCAACTATCCGTATCCGTGGTATCGGTTCTGTAAATGCTTCTAATGCTCCACTTTACGTTGTTGACGGTGCTGCTTATGATGGCGACGTGAATGCTATTCCATCTGAGGATATTGAGTCTATCTCTGTTCTTAAAGATGCTGCTGCAGCTGCACTTTATGGTGCTCGTGGTGCAAATGGTGTAATTATGGTTACCACTAAAAAAGGTAAAGCTGGTAAAGCTCAGGTGACTGCAAAAGTAAATATTGGTCTTACATCACGCGCTATTCCTGAGTATGACAGACTTAGCACTGATGAGTGGGTTCTTAAACAGTGGGAAGCTACTAGCAACTATGCTAAGAGAGCTGGTGGCTATAATACAGAGAAGGCAGGCCAGTACGCTACTGCAAACTTAGTTAAGACAGTATTTGGTGGCTATAACCCTTATAGCGTAGCAACTCCTGTAGGAGCTGATGGTAAATTGGATCCTAATGCAGTTCTTCTTTATCAGGATGACTGGAATGATGCATTGTCACAGACAGGTCTTCGTCAGGATTATGTAGTTTCTCTAAGTGGTGGTAACAGAAACAACACTTATTATGCTTCAGTTAACTACCTTAACGAGGAAGGTCATGCAAAATGGTCTAGCTACGACAGATTCTCTGGTCGCGTAGGTGCTACTGCAAGAGTTAATGAGTGGTTTAAAGCAGAGGCTAGCATCTCTGGAAATACATCTAATCAGTTTGGTCCTTTGGCAGAGGGTACTTATACAACCAACCCATTCTATTATGGTAGAATGATGGGTCCTATCTACCCTATCTATCAGAGAAATGATGATGGTTCTATCAAAACTATGGCTGACGGCTCACCTGCATATGATATGGGTGGTGGCTCAAATGCTTACACTTGGGCAGGTCACAAACGTCCTTATGGTCCTAACTCAAACTTGATCCTTACTCTACCTTTGGATGAGAGAAGCAATATGAGAAACCAGCTTTCTGCACGCGTTGGCGCTGAGGCTAATTTCCTAAAAGACTTCACTTTTAAAGTATCAGCAAGCACTGATATGACCAACACATATTACACTACATACCAGAACAACAAATATGGTGATGCTGAGGGTGTTAATGGTAGATCTACAAAAGAGTACTACAGAACCAATTCTTATACTTTCAACCAGGTATTGAGCTACAACAAGTCATTTGGCGAACACAATATTACTGCAATGTTGGGTCACGAGAACTACCAGTTGAAGATCAATGACCTATGGGCTACAAGAACAGGTTATAAGATTACCACAACTGAGTTGGTAGCTGGTGCCATTGCAGAGGGTTCTTCTTCAACTGCTGATGAGTACACTTTGGAGGGTTATTTTGGCCAGCTAAGCTACTCTTATGCAAACAAATACTTCGTTTCTGCTTCTTACCGTTATGACGGTTCTTCAAGATTCCACAAAGACAGCCGTTGGGGTGGATTCTGGTCAGTAGGTGCATCATGGAGAATGAAACAGGAGCCTTTCCTAAAAGATGTTCAGTGGTTGGATGACTTGAAACTTAAAGCATCTTACGGTGAGCAAGGTAACGATGCTGTAGGTTCTTACTATGCAGCTATGTCATTATTCTCAATTGATGACAGAAATAACGGTACTTTGAATGGTGCTTGGTATTCTCAGCTTCCTAATGAGAATCTTAAATGGGAGAAAAACGGCAACCTTAACGTAGGTGCTGATTTTGCAATGTTCGGCAACAGACTTCGCGGTACAGTTGAGTACTTTATGAGAAAATCAGACAACTTGTTGTTCTCTGTTCCAATTCCTCAGTCTTCAGGTATTAGCTCAGTTATGCAGAACATTGGTACCATGAAGAACACCGGTATCGAGCTTCAGATTGGTGGTGATGTTATTGCTAATGAGAACTTCGTATGGTCTATGGAGTTGAATGCAACTCATTACAAAAATGAGATTACCAAAATGCCTAAAGACGCATCAGGTGAATATCAGGAGATTATCAGCGGTAGCAAGAAACTTTCAGTTGGTCACTCAATTTATGATTTCTGGTTGAGAGACTACGCAGGAGTTGACAAAGAGACTGGTGATGCTTTGTACTACTACGATATGGCAGATGGTACAAAAGGCACTACAAACGACAGAAATAAAGCTACTTACTACTATGTAGGATGCGCTATTCCTGATGTATATGGTGGATTTACCAATACATTCCGTTTCTATGGTGTTGATTTGAGTATTTTCTTGTCATACCAGATTGGTGGAGACTTCTATGACAGCAACTATCAATCTTTGATGCATACTGGTGATAGAGGTACACACTGGCATAAGGATATCCTAAACAGCTGGAGTGAGACAAACAAAGATTCAAATATACCTAGAGTAGACTACAATAACTCTAACCAGGTTATTTCATCAAGCAGATTCCTTGAGGATGCAAGCTTCTTGTCTCTAAGAAATGTAACTATAGGTTACACATTCCCTAAAAAGATGTTGGACAAGATTGGTTTCTCAACAATTAGAGTTTATGCATCAGGTGACAACCTTGGTCTTCTATGTGCAAGAAAAGGTATGGACCCTCAACAGACTATGGGAGGTACAGCAGACTTCACATATATCCCTACAAGAACTATTGCATTTGGTCTAAACTTAACATTCTAATAAAACAATGAATATGAAAAAGATAAGTATATTTTTAGTTGCACTACTATCATTGGCTATGGTAAGCTGTGGCGAGGATTACCTTGAGACAGCTCCTACTGGTAGCGTGGCCGAGAAAGATATGATTGCATCTTTGTCGGGAGCAGAGACTGTACTTGACGGTATCAACAGAGCAACTTATACATTTTATAGTGCTCACGACAGATTTGGCCAAAAATCAATTGACTATATTAACGACTGTTTGGGTGATGACTTCTATCCAACAGAGGAGGGTTACGGTTGGTTTGTAGCTTGGTATCAGTGGATTACTCACCGTTCTGCTACAGCTGCTAACCTTGAGTATGTTTGGGCTTATTACTACGACATTATCAACAATGCAAACCTTATTTTGGCTAACGTTGAACCAATGGTAGTAATGGCATCTGAGGAAAATCAGAAAAAGAACATTCTAGCACAGTGTTATACCTACAGAGCATATGCTTTGTATAACCTTGTACAGTATTATGGTGAGGGCACTTTGGGCGTTCCTGTTCCTCTAGCTCCTAACCCTGGAGCATTGGAGCGTTCTTCTGTTGCTGATGTTTATAATCAGATCAATACAGACTTGACCAATGCTATCACTGCATTTACAAATGGTGGTTCTAGTATTTCAAGAGCTAATGCTTCTCAGATTAATATAGATGTAACTTATGCTATTGCAGCAAGAGTTGCCCTTACTACTGAGCAATGGGCTGACGCCGCTGCTTATGCAGAGAAAGCTTATGCAAAACACCCACTATGTGATGACTACACTTATGGCTGGAATAAAGTGAATGATGAGTGGATTTGGGGTGCTCTACTAATTGATGAGCAACAGACTTCATACGCCTCATTCTTCTCTCATATGGACCCATTCTTTGGCGGATACTGCACACTAGGTAACCACCACATTATGTCTGAGTCATTATTCAATTTCTTGCCTGATACTGATGCAAGAAAAGTTCTAAACCAGCCAGATGTTTACTTGCCAGCATCTTACTTTGTGAATTATTTTGGAGGCAAACCAAGATCAAGCTTCAAATATACAGGATGGGGCGAGTGGACAAATGATTACCTATACATCAAATCTGGTGAGATGTATATTATTGCCGCAGAAGCTTATGCAAGACTTAACAACGATGCTAAAGCTCGTGCTGCCCTTAACGCTTTGAATAGCAACAGGTCTATGGGTGGTTTTGTTCCTACAACCAAATCTGGTGAGGAGCTTCTTAACGAGATCTTGATGTACAGACGTGCTGAGCTTTGGGGTGACGGTCAGAGATTCTTTGACATGAAACGTCTTAACATTGGTTGTGAGGGTAGAGCTGGCCAGCCTTTGGCAGAGCAGACTCACACTATCCCAGCAGGTGATAAGAGATTTACTTTCCTTATCCCTCAGCAGGAGATGGATTCAAACCCTAAGATGGTTCAGAACACTCTATAAGGACATAGAATCTTATATTTCAGACTGGAGGGTACACCACTACCCTCCAGTTTTTTATTGTATAAATAGGGTTAAATAAGGGCAAAAAAAGAGGTGGCCAATGGCCACCTCAATCTTTATGAAGTTAATGGGATTTCTGAATTAGATAATACCCTGCTCCAACATAGCCTGAGCAACTTTCATGAAACCTGCAATGTTAGCACCTTTCACGTAGTCAACTCTACCATCTGGCTGTGTACCAAATTTAACACAAGCCTCGTGGATGCTCTCCATGATGTAGTGAAGTTTAGCGTCAACCTCAGCACCAGACCAGCTGATATGAGTAGCATTCTGAGTCATCTCAAGACCTGAAGTAGCTACACCACCTGCGTTAACTGCTTTACCAGGAGCGAATAGTACTTTAGCATCCTGGAATGTTTTGATAGCCTCTGGAGTACAACCCATGTTAGAAACCTCACAGCAGCACCATGTACCGTTAGCAAGAAGCTCTTTAGCGTCGTCACCGTTAAGCTCATTCTGGAATGCACAAGGAAGAGCGATATCACATTTTACGCTCCAAGCTTTTTTACCTGCAGTAAATTTAGCAGCGCCTGGGAATTTAGTTGCCATATCCTCAACTTTGTTACGGTTAGATGAACGCATCTCTAGCATATAGTCGATCATCTCTTTAGTAATACCGTCTGGAATCTCGCAAACTCCGTCTGGACCAGAGATAGCAACAACTTTAGCACCTAGCTCAGTAGCTTTAGTTGCAGCACCCCATGCTACGTTACCGAAGCCTGACAATGCAACAGTTTTACCCTTAATATCTTTACCTGCTTTTGCAAGAACGTGCTCAGTGAAGTAAAGTGCACCAAAACCAGTAGCCTCTGGACGAAGGATTGAACCACCCCAGCAAGCACCTTTACCAGTAAGAACACCTACGTTGTACTCTCTAGCAAGTTTAGTATACATACCATACAAGTAACCAATCTCACGGCCACCTACTCCTACGTCACCTGCAGGAACGTCCTGATCTGGACCTAGGTTATGCCACAACTCTAGCATGAATGCCTGGCAGAAACGCATAATCTCAGCGTCAGATTTTCCAACTGGATCGAAATCTGAACCACCTTTACCACCACCCATTGGAAGAGTAGTAAGAGCATTTTTGAAAGTCTGCTCAAAACCCAAGAATTTAAGCATTGAAGGGGTAACAGCTTTGTGGAAACGAAGACCACCTTTGTAAGGTCCAATAGCTGCGTTAAACTGTACACGATAACCCAAGTTAGTCTGTACGTTACCTGCATCGTCAACCCAAGTTACGCGGAATGTAAAGATTCTGTCTGGCTCAACAATTCTCTCTACGATTTTAGCTTTCTCAAACTCAGGGTGCTGGTTGTAAACCTCCTCGATTGACTCCAATACCTCGTGAACTGCCTGTAGATACTCTGGCTCATGGCTATATTTAGCCTGAAGTTTCGCCATTATTTCAGCTGCTTTCATAATTGTAAAATTATTTTAAGATGTTTTGTTTGTGAAAAATGTTAATGTCTTTTTATTATTTAACCTCCCAAGTTGCACCTGAGCGCAATAGTTGGTCGATTGTAGAAATCTTAGCTTTCTCCTTAACCTCAGCTACCTGATTGTGAACGTTCTCATCATATGTTGAATCCTCAACATCTCTAATTACGCCCAATGCAACAGGATAATCTGGGTATTTCATATTGGCAAGCATAGTGTGGATAGGAAGCTTGTCATCTGATTTTGCATCATGTACAAGGATATCCTTCTCAGTTACGCCGTTCTCGCCAATATTTACAACTTTAAGCTGAAGGCCATCCAAAACCAAACCTTTATCTCTGTTTGCACCAAAGATCATAGGCTCACCATGTTTAAGGATAATGGTTCTGTCTGCTCTAACAGATCTCTCTGCAAACTCCTGGTGAGTACCATCATTGAAGATAACGCAGTTTACAAGCATCTCCATGATAGAAGTACCTTTATGTTTTGCAGCTGCAACCATAACCTCCTGGTTAAGTTTTAGCTCTGAATCCAAACTTCTTGCAAAGAATGTACCTCTTGCGCCCAATACAAGGTTACCTGGGGTAAATGGCTCCTCAATTGAACCATAAGGTGATGTTTTGGTAACAATACCTTTCTTTGAAGTTGGTGAATACTGACCTTTTGTAAGACCATAAATTCTGTTGTTGAACAAAATGATGTTAAGGTCGATATTTCTTCTGATAGCGTGGATGAAATGGTTACCACCAATAGCCAATGCATCACCGTCACCGGTAGCCTGCCATACAGAGAGTTTTGGGTTAGCCACTTTAACACCAGTAGAGATAGCTGTTGCTCTACCGTGGATTGAGTGGAAACCATAAGTGTTCATATAATAAGGGAAACGTGAAGAACAACCGATACCTGATACAAATACCAAGTCTTCTTTGTTGATGTTAAGCTCCTCACATACCTCAGGCATTGCTTTAAGCACTGATGCCAAAATTGCGTGGTCACCACAACCCGGACACCATTTTACTTCCTGATCACTTTTAAAGTCTTGTGATGTATATTTCATAACAATG